>NZ_JBGLOV010000010.1:0-138286 GCF_041402665.1 Komagataeibacter sp. SM21 | reverse complement strand
CTCAAGTCGACCCATTATGGTCTGCCTGTTACCGACCCGTCCCCTTCCTGATTTTCCCGGGGTGGCTACCCCGGGAAAATCAGTCCTTTGTCGCACGCAGCGACACGGAATGCATAAGACAAGCCTGACGCGCCTTTTTCCGGTATGGGCGGTTCTTGTCTCGCTTTGCGCCGTGCTGTTTCCTGCCCCGTTCGTGGCGTTGACACCGGCGATCACGCCGCTTCTGGCCTTCATCATGTTCACCATGGGTGTCACGTTGACGGTGGGGGATTTCGCGCGGATCGCACGCCGACCGCTTCCGGTGCTGGCCGGTGTGGCGCTGCATTATCTTGTCATGCCGCTGGCGGCGTGGGTCATTGCGCACCTGCTGGGCATGCCACCCATGCTTGCAACCGGCATGGTGCTGGTGGGGTGCGTGTCAAGCGGCACGGCATCCAATGTCATGATCTATCTGTCACGCGGCGATCTGGCGCTATCGGTCAGTATCAGCACGCTTTCCACACTGGTTGGCATTGTCGCCACCCCGCTGCTGACCCGTCTGTATGTCTCCGCCGGTGTGCAGGTCGATAGCTGGGGCCTGTTCCGCAGCATTGTGGAAATCGTCGCCCTGCCGGTTCTGGCCGGGGTGGTGGTCAACGCATCATGCGCACGCACGATCCGCCGGATCGAACCGGTCCTGCCGCTGGTGGCCATGGTGGCGATCATGACCATCATCGGCAGTATCGTCGCCGGTGTGCGGCCATCCCTTGCGGCGGTGGGGCCGCTGGTACTGGCGGGCGTGGTGCTGCATAACGCAATCGGGCTGCTGGGCGGTTACTGGGGTGGCCGTCTGCTGGGTTTTGACGAAACGGTATGCCGCACGCTGGCGCTGGAGGTCGGCATGCAGAATTCCGGACTGGCCGCAACGCTGGGGCGTGTCTATTTTTCCCCGCTGGCGGCGTTGCCGGGGGCCGTATTCTCGATCTGGCATAATATTTCCGGCTCGGCCCTGGCCGCCATCTGGGCGGGGCGACCTCCCGGTCCTGCCGGTTCCGGGCGGTCAGGGCAGCGGGGCATTGCTGGTGCCGGGCATGTTGAACAGAAGGAACAGCGCGATAACCAGCAAAAGGATCGGTAACAGACCGATCCCCTTAAGCCCCGGACTGTTGGCACCCCCGTACCAACCGGAACGGAAACCATAGCCGCCCCCGCCAATGGCGAATATGAGCAGGCAGATCACAAGAAGGGTCAGCATGGGATATACTCCACAAAATGCCTGCTGACCCAACGTAAGGGATTGTGTACGGTTCCGCCGTGCAGCATGCCCGCGCACCCACTCCGTCCTGCCATGCTGAAGGGGACCCTGCGTGATTCCATTTTCGGTTCTTGACCTCTCCCTCATCACACGCGGATCAGGCGTGGCTGATGCGCTGCGCAACACGTGCGATCTGGCGCAACTGGCGGATGGGCTGGGTTTTCATCGCTACTGGCTGGCGGAACACCATGCCCTGCCGGGCATTGCTTCCGCCGCGACAGGTATCCTGATCGGACAGGTCGCGGCCGCGACACGGCGCATCCGCGTGGGGGCAGGCGGCATCATGCTGCCCAACCATTCCCCCCTTATGGTGGCCGAGCAGTTCGGCACGCTGGAAACGCTTTTTCCCGGTCGCATCGACCTTGGGCTGGGCCGTGCGCCGGGGGCGGACCAGCGCACGGCGCGCGCCCTGCGCCGCGACCCGCACGCACCGGACCGCTTTGCGGAAGATGTGGTTGAACTGCTGCATTACTTCGAACCCATGGACGAAAATGACACCCATCGGGTCCGTGCCATACCGGGGGCGGGACTGCGCGTGCCGGTATGGCTGCTGGGATCGTCGCTTTTTTCCGCCGTTCTGGCGGCACGTCTGGGCCTGCCCTATGCCTTTGCATCCCATTTCGCGCCCGCGCAGATGGAGGAGGCAATCAGCCTTTACCGCGCACGTTTCGAACCATCGGAACGCTGCCCCCGGCCCCATGTGATGCTGAGCGTGAACATCATCGCAGCCGATGATGCGACCGGGGCACAGCGCCTGGCCACGTCGCTACAGCAATACTTCGTCGCCCTGCGCCGGGGACGGCCCATTGCCTTTCCGCCCCCGCATGACACGCATGAAGCCCTGTGGTCACCTGCGGAACAGGCCATGCTGGACCACGCGCTTGCCTTTACCTTTGCCGGATCGGTAGACACGATTGCACCGTCCCTGCGGGACTTCATGACCCGTTACCGGCCTGATGAACTGCTGACCGCCGTACCCCTGTTCGATCACGTGCAGCGCCGTCATTCGCTGGAACTGACGGCGGCGCTGCGATCCGCGCTGTAGGCTGGCCCGTCAGATAACGGGTGTAGGCAGGGGCTGGCCCGCAAAATAGGCAGCCAGATTGCGTACGACCAGATCCCCCATCGCCAGCCGGGTTTCCACCGTTGCGCTGGCGCGGTGGGGTTGCAGCACCGTGCGCGGGCTGGTGCGCAGGGTTTCGGGCACATCGGGTTCATGCTCGAACACATCCAGACCCGCACCGCCAAGCGTTCCCGCCTCCAGCGCACTGCTCAGGGCCTGCTCATCCACCACCGAACCACGGGCTACGTTGATGAGGAACCCGTCCGCCCCCAGTGCGTCAAGAACCTGCCGGCTGACCAGATGCCGTGATCCCGCCCCACCGGATGCCGCGACCACCAGAATGCTGCTATCCGCCGCAAGCACCGCGAGGTCGGGGATAAAACGGTAGCCTTCCAGATTCAGGTCACGCAGGTCGGTATAGGCGACGGGCATGCCAAACGCCCCGGCCCGGCGTGCAATGGCCTGCCCCACATGCCCCATGCCCAGAATGCCCAGCTTCCGCCCCGATACCTTGCGGCCCAGCGTCGGGCCGGGTGCCTTGCCCCATTCCCCCGCACGCACGTAACGATCCCCGGCAGGCAGGCCCCGCAGCAGCGACAGGATCAGCCCAATCGCCATATCCGCCACGTCATCCGTCAGGACACCGGGGGTGGTCGTGACATGCACTTTCCGCTGCCGGGCCAGATCCAGATTGACGGCGTCGGTTCCGATCCCGTTTATGGCGATCAGCCCAAGGGCGGGCAGGATATCCATGACCGCATCGGGCACGCCCGTCCCGCCGCCGGTTGCAACCGCCCGTATCCGGCCCGCCGCATCCCCCAGTGTCGCGGCCAGCGTTGCGGAGGGTGTGTGACGATGGACCGTATAGGCCGCATCAAGCTGTTGCTCGATTTCCGGCATCATGGGTTCCAGCAGCAGGATTTCAGGCTTCATGGGTCATGCCTTCCAGTAGGGGCCGTTCAGGCTAGATGGGTGCGCACATGGCCAAGGCCGGCAAAGCTGACATCGACATCCGTGCCATGAGCGACAAAGAGAGTACCCATGCTTGACCCCGTTGTGACAATCACATCCCTGCCAATACCGATCCCGCGACGCGATGCGTGGTTGGCCAGCCATACCAGCATGCGCAGCGGATCGCCTGCGGCGTTACCGCCAATCCGGTCTACGCGCACATCGTTATCAATGCGCAGGATCACGCGTTCGCTCTGGGGGACAATGGCGCGCCAGTCAGCCCGGCCCGACCCCACAACCAGCGCCCCGTGATTCTGCTGGTCCGCAGCATGCACCAGCGCAGGCTGGGAGGACGGTTTTTCAAAACGGGTATCCAGAATCTCGATAACCGGATGAATGGTGCCGATCGCGTCCAGCACCTCATCGCGCGTCCATTCGCCATCACGGGGTGGAAGGGCACGGGCGAAACGGTAGCCAATTTCGGCTTCCACCCCCAGATACCGGCACAGCGCATGCGGCACGGTCGCGCCATCAGTGAAGATCGTACCGGTATGAATGGGCGCGCAGGCGGGTTCTGCATCCGGGCCGGAAGCGCCAACCTTCCACCCGCCAATCGGCCCCATATGCCGCCCCACCGCATCCTGCACCCTGTAAGCCTGCGCCATGTCCGCCGGGACAAGGCTTTCATCAACCCCCGCAGGTGCCGGCTGGTCGCCGCGACGTATGGCTACGAGCAGGTCAACAAGGGAGGAAGGGGACGAAGACGGCATGAAAGTCATTTTCCTGCGTGAAATAGGAAAGGGCGGATGACAGGTTCCGCAAGATGACACATCCCCCGACGTTGAGCCACGCCACCCACGCGGGATAGACCCGCACCGGCCATGGCTTATGGCAGGCGCGACAGACGGTCCATCAGCAGCGACCACAGGCCATCGCTGTCCACATCACGCAGGAACAGCGCATTGCGTGGCCTGTCCGTTACATGCCACCAGTCCACTGCCGTTGCCCCCTGCATGAGCGGACTGGCGACCTCGACCGCGACATTGACCTCCCGCCCGGTAAACAGGTCCGGGGCCAGTAGCCAGCCGATCGTGCAGGGGTCATGCAGGGGCGCGCCATCCCAGCCATATTTCGCCAGATCGAACCGCCCGGAAAAACCCAGCATTTCCGCCGCCGCCCCGGCGCATCGACCCCGAAGCGCGCACAACTGATCCAGACGCGGTGCCGTGACCAGAAAGCGGTGCGTGACATCCAGCGGCACAAGGGTAAGCGGCATCCGGCTGCGCAGGACGATATCGGCGGCATCAGGGTCCGCGAACATGTTGAATTCGGCGCTGGGAGTAATATTGCCGCATTCCGCATAGGCGCCGCCCATCGACACCACCCGTTCCACCCGCGTTGCGATATCGGGGGCCTTGATGACGGCCATGGCAAGATTGGTCATCGGCCCCAGCGTGACGACTGTTACAGTGTGGTCAGGATGGGCGCGGATCGTATCGATCAGGAAATCCACGCCATGCTGCGCTGCGGGGCGCAGGGTCGGCTCGGGCAGGGCGGGGCCGTCCATGCCGGTCTGGCCATGCACGTGTTCCGCCGTTACCGGATCGCGCCGGACGGGACGCGCGCAACCGGCATGAACGGGAATATCCCGCCGCCCGGCCAGTTCCAGTATTTTGCACGCATTGACCGCCGTCTGCCGTACCGGCACGTTGCCCGCCACGCTGACCAGCCCCAGAACATCCAGTTCGGGTGAAGCAAGGGCGAGCATGATGGCGATGGCATCATCCTGCCCCGGGTCCGTATCGATTATGATCCTGCGCCTGTCGGCCATCGTCCTGTTCCGGTAGAAATTAAGCATTACTGAATGATGATACCGGCTATGGCGGCACTCGTCAGGTTCGACAGCATGCCACCCAGCACGGCGCGTGCGCTGCTGCGCGCCACTTCTTCGCGCCGGTCAGGGCACTGGCTGCCAAACGCCGCGACCAGTAACCCGACCGAACTGAGATTGGCAAAACCACACAGCGCGAAGGATGCAATGGCCGCCGCCTGATGGGACAGATGGCCCGCCTGAATGGCGGGGCCGAGCCGGGCGTAGGCTACGAATTCGTTCACCACCACCTTCAGCCCCAGCACCGAACCCACCGCGCCGCATTCACGCCCGCTTACGCCCAGCAGCCACGCAAGCGGCCCGAACACGAAACCCATAAGGTATTCCAGTGACAAGGCGGGGATCCCGACCACGCCACCCGCCGCCTGCAATACACCGTTGACCAGCGCGATCAGGCCGATGCAGGCAACCAGCATGGCCGCGACCGCAAGGGCGGTCCGGGCACCCTTGAGGGCGCCTTCCATCACCGCCTCGAAAAACGCACGGTGATAGGCGCCGCGCGCCGCGTCAATCGAACCCGTCCGGTTTTCCGGCCCACGGGGCGCGAGTATCCTGCCGAACATCAGGCCGCCCGGTATCGCCATGAAGGATGCAGCCACAAGATAATCCGCCGGAATACCCAGCCCCACATACCCCACGAGGGTTGCCCCCGATACCGAGGCAGCGCCACTGCACAGCACGCTGAACAGTTCCGTCCTGTCCATTGCGGCAAGGTAGGGACCAAGGGCCACCGGCAGTTCGCTCTGGCCCACGAAAATGGTGATGACCGCCCCAAAGGATTCCACGGGTGACGTGCCCAGCAGCCGTTGCAGCGCGCGCCCGAAGATGCGCGCGAACGCCTGCATCACCCCGCAATGGTACAGGATTGCGATCAGCGCACTGACATAGACCAGTGATGGCAGTACCTGAAACGCGAAGACATAGCCCCCATCGGGAAACAGGTCGCGCATATGCGGCCCCACAAGGGGACCAAACAGAAAACGCGCCCCCTGATCGCCGTAGGACAGGAGGCGCGTCACCATGGTCGATATGACCCGCAGTGCTGCCTGCCCCATGGGGACACGCAGCACGACAAAGCCTATGGCGACCTGCAGCAGCAGGCATGCCATGACAATGCGGGGGCGGATATGCCTGCGGTTGGTGGAAAATGCGATGCCGATGCATATCAGGACGATAATGCCGATACATCCACGGATATGCATGAACCAACCTTTGACAGCGCCGGACCTGGCAACAGGTTTTTCTGGCAAGTAGTTGTATCAGCGTAACATCATCCCCCGCCGCGTCAACCGGCGGGGTTGGGATCAGGCCGTTTCGGGCATCGTCGCCATGTCGATGACGAAGCGGTATTTCACGTCCGAACGCAGCATACGGGCGTAGGCGGTCTCGATTTCATCCATGCGGATCATCTCGATATCGGCGGTGATGCCATGCTCGCCACAGAAATCCAGCATCTCCTGCGTTTCGGGGATGCCGCCGATCAGCGAGCCGCTGAAATTGCGACGCTTCATCAGCAGGCTGAAAACCGAAACGGGCAGGGGGTTTTCCGGCGCGCCCACCTGCACCAGCGTACCGTCGCGGCGCAGCAGGTCCAGATAGGCATTGATATCATGATCGGCAGCGACGGCATCAAGAATGAAGTCAAAGCGACCGCGTTCCTTCGCCATGGCTTCCGGGTCTTTGGACAGCACGACTTCATGCGCGCCAAGGCGCAGCCCATCAGCGACCTTGCTGGCGGATGTGGTGAACAGCACCACATCCGCGCCAAAGGCACGGGCGAATTTCACGCCCATATGGCCAAGTCCACCCAGCCCCACGATCCCCACACGCTGGCCCGGACCGACCTTCCAGTGGCGCAGGGGGGAATAGGTGGTGATTCCCGCGCACAGCAGGGGGGCGACAGCAGCAGGGTCCAGTTTTTCGGGCACCTTCAGCACGAAAGCCTGATCGACCACAATCGCGCGGGAATATCCGCCAAAGGTGATGCCGCGCCCCTGCCGGTCCTCCCCGTTATAGGTGCCGACAAATCCTACTTCGCAATACTGCTCGAACCCCGCACGGCAACTGCTGCATTCCCGACAGGAATCGACCATGCAGCCGACGCCCACCAGTTCGCCCGCGCGGAAGCGGGTGACGGACGGGCCCACATGTGTCACGCGCCCGACGATTTCATGCCCCGGTACGCAGGGAAAAATGGTGTTGTGCCATTCATTGCGGGCCTGATGCAGATCGGAATGGCAGACACCGCAATACATGATGTCGATCTGCACATCCTCGGGGCCGGGATCGCGGCGGTCCAGTGCGATGGGACCAAGGGACGCATCGGCGGCGGTGGCCGCGTAACCTACGCATGAAAACATGACTGACTCTCCGTTCCTGACATGCCACGCCGGGCGTGCGCCGGGGCATACAATTTCCCTATTGTGAACAGAAGGCGGCCCCTTCTGTCGAGGGGAGGGACAGCACGCTCATGCAGCCGTGATCGCCGCCGACCCTTCACACCGGCAGTTGCACCTGCCCGTTTGCATCGCGCGTAACGGGGCAGACGGCCACGACCGCGCCCCATGGCAGTACGGCATACAGATGCGGGAAAAGCTGGCCGCCCCGTGCCGGTTCCCACCGCATGGCGGCCGGATCAAGCAGGCCGCAGTCAATGGCCAGCAGCATCAGGTCGCTCTGCCCGCTGAAATGCCGGTCCAGCGTACCGGGAACCTGTGCCCCGGTGGAAAAATGGATGAACCCGTCCGCCAGATCGGCCGGGGAGCCGGAAAAACTTCCCGTACGCTCGAAAATCTCATGTTCGGCGGAGGTCAGGATCTTGTAAACGATGCGGTCAGCCATGGCGCCTTTCCTGATTGCGGGGCCTGAGTAGCCCCTGTTTTCCCGCTACTGGCGGAAGACGGGCCTTTCAATGGCCCATCTGGCGGGGAATGGCAAAGCGCCTGCCCATCCGCAGGACAGGCAACGCCAGCAGCGCGAGGACCGTGCTGCCCCCCACCACGGCATAGGCCCCGGTGGTGGATAACGCTACACCCCCACACAGCGCGCCCGCGCCAATGCCCATATTGAAGCCGCATACGCAAAAGGAACACGCGGCTTCCCGCTCGTCCGGAGCCAGTTCGATGGCGTAGCTCTGCGGGCTGAGGTTCAGCACGCCCGTAACAATCCCCCACACCGCCATATCGGCCCATACCGCAGCCGGAAACCAGCCCGAAAGCATGAGAAACGCGTGGCTGGCCAACAGCCCCACCACGGCAAACCCGATGGCCCGCCCGGCGGAATAGGGCAGGTTACCACCCAGCCAGTTGCCCGCAACCCCGGCAACCCCGCATACCAGAAGCAGCAGCGGCAGTAGGGTTTCCGGACTGTGCGGAATGGCCTGCAACAGGGGGACGATGTAGGTATAGGCCGTGAACTGGGCCATCTCCACCAGTGCCGTCAGCACGGCGATATAGCGCAGCCGTGGCTGACGCAGCAGTTGCATGACATCAAGATGCCTGCGCTGCGCAGGAAGCGGCGGCAACAGCACCATCATGCCCGCCATGACCATAAAGGCCATTACCCCGAAAACGCCAAAGGCCGCACGCCATCCCAGCCATTGCCCGATGGCGGAAGCCAGAGGAATGCCACCGGCAATGGCGACCGCAACACCGCTGAATGCCCATGCCGTAACCCGTGCGACCGGCAGGCCCGGCCCCAGCCGTACCGCCACACCGGCAATGATCGACCAGAAAATGCCATGCCCCAGCGCCAGTATCACCCGCAGCACGGCCATGAGCGCATAATTGGTAACGAACGCGCAGGCGATGTCCACCACCCCGGCAAGGCCCAGCAGACCGACCATGATGACGCGCCGGTCCACGCCGGAGGTCAGCAGCGTAAGCGGTATGGCACCCAGCGCCACCATCCATGCATACCCCGTGACCAGTTGTCCCACACTGCCAGCGGAGACCTGCAACCCCTGTGCAATATCCGTCAGAAGGCCGATGGGCAGGAGTTCGGTCACACCCCACACGAATGCTCCCATGGAGAGCAGGACGATACGCAACATAATCACAGACACCTGACGGGCATGAAGAAGATAGCACATGACCATCTTCCGACAGGCCGTGCGTGGCCGCTTTAGCGTTATCACCGCAGCACGAAAAGGGGATGATGCCCACAATTACGCAAAGACTGGAAAAACACCGGTGGCAGTCCATGCCGCTGGTCAATCCCGACCGCTTCAATGCTGCTCTCATGACCGAAAACAATGCTGACCTGCATCTCCGATCGAACTGTCACGCACGCAGTCAGGCAGGCTTATGCCATTGCACTCGACAGCCGGTTTCCGGCCAGCCTGAACCCACCATCGCGGGCCTCCGTTACACTTTGGCGGCAACCGCCCCAATCAACATGCCTGCTCTATGAAAAAGCCGATCGCCTGCGTTACGGATACCGGGCGGGACGAGGGTTATGCCGTATCCGAGTGCATGTCCGTGCCGATTACGCAGCAGATGACATCATCACCCTGACGAGTCTGGAATTGCAGAATAAGATAATAGTATTATACAAATAAAAATGTTATTATTTTTACCGTTTCCATTTAAAATAATTTATTTAATGAAATCCGATATATTCCATCATTCGTAGCAGACCGTATTCTTTATACTCGGCCTGTCGACGGTTCGCGGTCCATAGTCCTTTCGGTCCTGTAATCACCCGTGCCTTGTCAGACTGGCCTTTGCCATCCGGCTGAAGCGTATCCGGCAGTCAGAAGGGGCAGGGGAGGGAACAGTCCTGAAATGACTTCATGTATATTTCATCTCGAGCGCAGTCGCAGATGAACATCTGAAAAACAGAAGAAAGAACAGCCCCCGATAACCAGATCGCATTGCCAGCGCGCACAAAAAAAGGGGCCCCCTGAACGGGTGCCCCTTTATTCTGGTTTTACAACCGCAGATTACTGCTGGTCCTGATTGCGGTGTTCGCCATGCTCACCGTGCTCACCGTGCTCACCGCCACGCTCGCCGCGGTCGCCACGCTCGTTGCCCTGCGAACGATCGCTGTTATCGCTGTTCTGGTTGTCGCCTTCGCTACGGTTGCCGTGGTGGCCGCCGTGTTCACCATGATGGCCGTGGTGACGGGATTCCGTGTTGTCATCCGCATGCGCCACAACCGGCAGGGACAGACCAAGAGCGGCAGCGAAAAGGAGTGCTTTTTTCATGTAATTAATATCCTCTTAATAAGCTGATTCATCTCAAATCAGTCAGGTTTAGTCTAAAATATCGAACAGAATAAATAAAGTGTTCAGGGACCAACCAATTGTAACGGAATGCATCATGACACACCCGACAAAAACACAGGTCAGGTATCCGATTACTGTGCAGGTCAGGGTTCGTCGTAAATAAATCCTTCTTCCGGCATGGCAGATACGCCTTCGTGCGTCCGCACGTAGCCACGTCTGTTTTTCCAGGCATGAATCAGGGCTTCGCGCCATTCTTCATGCGGCTCTTTACGGGGTTTGGGGGTGGAATCGGATTTTATGTTCATGATCCGGAAACCTCTGAAAAAGCCCGCAGAAGCACAGGCGTAAATGCCTTACCAAAAACCATCCCCAACGAGTGTGATAATTATATGAAGACAGGAATACCTGAAAAAGACATTGCCCGTTACCGGGTGCTGATCCGTCACCACAGCCATCGGTATTTTTTCCAAAATCCGCTGACCTTGCCCTCTATCCGCCTGCCGTGCCCGTGCGTAAACACGTCCTTCGCATGGGCCGGAACGACATCCATGCCCGACAGGAAGAACAGAAGCCATGCAACAATCATCCGGGGATAGGACAGAATTCCCCTACACCAAGTAACGTGACCATCACATCAGGACCAGAGCCACTGGTTTTTTTCGGAAGTGAGGTCTGTTCAGTGCCGGATACGGGCGATGAGATCATAGTCAGCCCGGTAAATCTGCCTGATCCGCTCAATCTGGTCGGGCCGGGGCAGTTCGCCTTTATTGACCGTTCCATTCATCTGCCTGATTGCGACAGGCGTATATCCCGCCACAAAGTCCTGAATGCCCTTCATATCATCCAGCATGAACAGGCGATCGACCGCAATGTGTCCATCCCGGTCAGTCAGGTACCATGTCTGGGGACGGAAAATATGGTCGATTTCGTATGTTCGCCGCGCCTGCGCAACAAGATCAAGCGCGTCGTCCAGATCACGTAACCCCATGTAATGCGCCCGGAAGCCCCGGGCCACCTGCCGCGTTTCACCACCGCCCGTCCGCGCGTAGCGACAGGCCGAAAGGAAACGCTGCACCGGGTCGCGCAGAATGGCGAAAGAGGGAAAACGCAGCAGATCAGGCATCCGATGCTGGAAATACCGGACCGTTTCATGCCCGACATCCATGCCGTACAATGCACGCGTTATGGATGTTCCGGCATTCTTGGGTATGTGAAGGAAGAATACACCCCGTTCACGCACCATGGCCGCACGGCGCTGCCGTTTTGGTCCGGGCGGGTAGGGAATTCGCAGCTCCGCCAGTCGTTCATGCACGTCGCTGGACATCTTGACACGAACGACGGGCTGCAAAAGCGTCTGCATGAAAAACGGTTCCGATAGGCAGGCGGGTCCCCAAGGACTCGATGCATCATCTGCCATGGAAACGTACGGTGTGTGAATAAAGGAAACGGATTGAAACAGCCCGGACAAAGAACGGCCTCTGCCACGACAGGGCAGGGACACCGCACGCGTTTTCCATCGGGCTCCGGTCCCGTTTCCATTACGCGGAACCCTTCCGCTGCACGGATAACCTACCGTTCAACTGCATACGACCCCAGGTCGCCCCGAAGGTGGCAGTCAGAGGCCAGAGTAGAATGCCAGCCATATCATTTCAAAGGCTTTTCCATCGGAAGAATCCATGATTTCGGGCAGAGCGACGTGCTGGTCCCCAACCCGCTCCATATACATAAACCGGTGGTCTCCCTGCGCGCGCCACCACCCATACCGATCGGAATATAGCCTTCATCCATAACGATACGGCCTGACGGGGGATCGCCCGCCCGGCGCAATGTTCTTGGTTCGGCAAATATCCTGATCCGCACAATGCTCCGCTGCGCGTGCGGAAGCAGGGAAAGCGTTCCGTTTCAGCGCCACCGATCTTTCCACCGGCCCGTGCAGCCGACTGGTACCCCGTAAGGACGCTGACCAGACGCATGCACAGGTACCACGGGCCATCGTATGGCGTGCTGACCGCTATTTCACGGTGAATGGCCTGTTCATTTTCCGCAGTCCTGAAGGATTATGACACAATAAAATGGATGGGTCTTATGCTGAATCATGTTGCGATTAATTATCACATTCATTACTAATTCACCCGCCCATGACACGCCGCGCCCGGCGGCGCTGGTTCTGGTGCCGCACACCGTCTGTCAAGGGAGGTCAGTTGTGACCCCGATTTCTTTCTCCCCGTGGGAGATGTTCCTTAATGCCGGTCCCGTGGTCCGCTGCGTCATGATCCTGCTGGCGGTGGCCTCGCTGCTGACCTGGACCATCTTCATTGCCAAGTCCGTCGAACTGCTGCGCGTGCGTCTCACACTCCACAAAGCGGAAAAATCGCTGGAGGAGGCCAACACGCTGGATCTGGGCGAAGAGTGGACGCGCGGAAATTCTTCCATCGCCCACACGCTGGTCATGGCTGCGGAGACCGAACGCCGTCGTTCGCGGGACATTCCTGATGATGGCGAAGGGCTGAAAGAACGCATTGTCCTGCATCTCGAACGGCTGGAAGCTGCCGAAGGGCGCCGCCTTATGCGGGGCACCGGACTGCTTGCCACCATCGGCGCCACGTCGCCCTTCATTGGCCTGTTCGGCACGGTCTGGGGGATCATGACCTCGTTTACCGGCATCGCGGCGAGCAAGGCCACCAGCCTCGCCGTGGTGGCTCCCGGCATTGCGGAGGCACTGCTGGCCACGGCGCTGGGACTGGTCGCAGCCATTCCGGCGGTGGTGATCTACAACCATCTTGCCCGCCAGACGGCGTCATGCCGCGCGCAGGTGGCGGACCTTACCGCGCTGGTCATGCGTCTGGTGTCACGCGATCTGGGCCGCATGCACATGCTGATGGCACAGGATAATATCGTGCGCCTTGGCGGACAGTCGCACGATGCCCGCGCGGCGGCGGAATAGGGGCGGTCATGGCCATTCGCATCCGTCACGCCGATGAAAACCCGCATGAGGCCAGCGAGATCAACGTCACGCCCTTCATCGACGTGATGCTGGTGCTGCTGGTGATCTTCATGGTCACCGCCCCGCTGACCACGGTGAACGTGCCGGTGGACCTGCCGTCCTCGACCGAGAAGCCGACGCCGCGCCCGGATGATCCGGTATTTCTGACGGTAAAAGCCGATCACGGTCTGGCGCTGGGAGAAGACGACATTTCGACAGATGCGCTGCCCGGCGCGCTGGAAACCGCAACGAAGGGCAACAGGGATGAACGGATCTTCCTGCGCGCTGACAGGACCGTCGATTACGGCACGCTGATGGGGGTGATGGATAAGCTGCGCGCCGCCGGCTACCTCAAGGTCGCCCTGGTCAACCTGCAGGGGCAGGAGGAAGGCAGCGAAGCCGGAACGACTGCGCTGCCGGACGCCAACCACGCTTCCGCAACCGGCGGCACACCGTGACTATCGCCACCGATACGCCGGACGGGGGAACGCATGCCGCATACCCGATTGAAAACCCCGCCGTGCCATCCTTTGCCCAGTGGCAACGCAACCGGGCGCGACTGACCCGGCGTATGGACACCATCCGCTGGGGGCTGTCCCTCCTTGCGGTTCTGGCGACCACTGGTGGGGTCATCGGGTGGGTCATGCACCTGCCGCCTGCGCCGGTGGTCGTGGCGGAACAGGCACCTGCCGCCATTGCCATAGATATGGCCCCCGAACCTGTCTCCATCCCCACCCCGCCGACTGACGCGCCGGTCGGACCGAAGCAGACACTGTCCATACCCGACCCGCAACCCGATCCGCCGCCAAAGATCACGGCACCCCCTTCGCCCGCGCCCAACCCGCCGGTTCCGGTGCCCGCACAAGAACAGCGGAAAATCCCCAGAAAGAAAACCAGACCGACGCTACAGCAAAAGAAACCGGTTCCGGATAAAACACCACCTGCCGACGCGACCACCGCGCCACCTTCGGCCGAAGCGCCGCCCGCACCGACACAGGCAGCACCCGCGCCCGGTTCCTCATCGGCCCATGCCGCACATGATCCGGTTACATGGCAGGGCGCGCTGCTGGCGCAGCTTGAGAAATTCAAGCGTTACCCGTCCGAGGCCATGGCCGGCCATCAGGAGGGCGTGCCGACCGTAACCTTCTCCATGGACCGCAAGGGGCATGTGCTGTCGGTCACGCTGGCCCAAAGTTCCGGTCATGCCCTGCTGGATCAGGAAGCACTGGCGTTGCCCAGCCGCGCCCAGCCGCTACCCATCCCGCCGGACAGTGTGGCAGGCGATCCCATTAAACTGACCGTGCCGGTCGAATTCTACCTGCATCAGAACTGACCACGAGGCTGCCCGAAACGTTACGGCAGTCCGCGCACAGGTCTGTTCCGGTTTCTCGTGATCCAGACGGCTGATCCGTTCAGCAGCAGCCTGTCCGTTCCCTGCGCCCATCCCTGCTACGGGCAGTAAAATGATGCGAACGGCGTGCGCCATCGGGAAGGCACCCTTTCACCAGATATTCTGGCAGGTTCTCATCGGCTGACCAGAAAAAGTCATTACGCTATAGACCTGTTCTGCACACGCGCTAGGATCAGCCCGGTTATGGCAGGATGAAAGCGACCGGGTGACTACGACTCTCCAGCGTGCAAAAGGGCGGTTCGGACTGGAAGTCAGGGCATCAGGCACCCGTACGCGCATGGCCGATCTGGTGCAGGAGGGATGTTGCCGCCTTCTGTTTCCCCGGATTGCGGGGCCGGGGATGGAGACGGCTACCGTCAACATATCGGGCGGGATTGCAGCGGGTGACCGTATCGAAGGCCGTCTTGCCTGCGGGGAGGGAACGGACCTGCTGATGACATCTCAGGCGGCGGAACGGATCTATCGTGCGCGCCCTGATGATGCCCCGGCTGAAATTGCGGTCTCGTGCCGGATTGATACCAACGCCCGGCTGGAGTGGCTTCCCCATGGCACGATCTTTTTTGATGGCAGCCGCCTGCATCGTCGCATGACGGTAGACATGGCAGGCTCGGCCACCTTCATGTTTCTGGAAAGCCGGATATTCGGGCGTAGGGGTTCGGGCGAGAACCTGTCGCGGCTGGATGTACGTGACCGGCTGTCCATCCGGCGGGACGGCAGGCTGTTAGTGGAAGATATGCTACGGCTGGAAAGTCCGGACGTGTCCACCCTGCTGGTACAACCGGCTGTAGCTGACGGGCAGGGGGGCGTGACGACACTGGTGCTGGTCAGCCCGCAGGCGATGGACCTGCTGCCGGACGTGCGCATGCGGCTGGCGACCCCCGAATGCGCGGGGTTTGCCGCCTCCGCATGGAATGGCATGCTGGTGGTGCGGGGGCTGGCACAAAGTGGATGGATGCTGGAAGTCGCGGTGCGCCACATCCTGCCCATCCTGCGAAATGGCCGGCCCATGCCCGGCACATGGCGGTCATGATGATGGCGCCCGACCGGCGCGCAAGGGAGCGGATGACTACATGAAGCTGACACCCCGAGAGAAAGACAGGCTGCTCGTTTCCATGGCGGCCATGGTGGCCCGGCGCAGGCTGGAACGCGGCGTGCGCCTGAACTACCCCGAAGCCGTGGCGCTGATTACCGACCATGTGGTGGAAGGCGCCCGCGATGGCCTGAGCGTGGCCGAACTCATGGCCAGCGGTGGCCATGTGCTGACGCGCGCGCAGGTCATGCCCGGCGTGGCGGAAATGATCCATGACGTGCAGGTTGAAGCCACTTTTCCTGATGGCACGAAACTGGTGACGGTACATGACCCGATACGCTGACCCCCTGTCCGAAGGGGCCATTCCGGGCGAAATCCTGGCTGCCGATGGTGATATCATCCTTAACGAAGGCCAGCCGCGCCGCGTGCTGCGCGTGACCAATACCGGCGACCGTCCCGTACAGGTGGGCAGTCACTATCACTTTGCCGAAGTCAATCCCGCCCTGCATTTTGAACGCGCGCAGGCGCTTGGCTGGCGGCTGGATGTGCCATCCGGCGGCGCTGTACGCTTTGAACCGGGGCAGGAGCGAGACGTGACACTGGTGCCTCTGCGCGGGTTACGGCGCGCCATCGGCTTTCGCGGCGATGTCATGGGGAGCGTGGATAAATGACCCGGATTACGCGGCATGATTACGCGAGCCAGTTCGGTCCCACCACCGGCGACCGCGTGCGGCTGGCGGATACGAACCTGCTGGTGGAGGTGGAGAAGGACTTCACCATCTATGGCGAGGAAGTCCGCTTTGGCGGCGGCAAGACCATCCGTGACGGCATGGGCCAGTCACAGGCCACCCGCGCGCAGGGGGCGGCGGATACGGTCATCACCAACGCGCTGATCATCGACCACTGGGGCATCATCAAGGCGGATGTAGCGCTGTGCGACGGACGGATCGCAGGCATCGGCAAGGCGGGGAATCCCGATATCCAGCCCGGCGTTGACATCATCATCGGGCCGGGGACGGAAATCATCGCGGGGGAAGGCAAAATCCTGACGGCGGGCGGCATGGACAGCCACATCCATTTCATCTGCCCCCAGCAGATCGAGGAAGCGCTGGCATCGGGCATCACCACCATGCTTGGCGGCGGCACGGGACCGGCCACGGGCACGGCGGCCACCACCTGCACGCCGGGACCATGGCATCTGGCCCGCATGCTGCAGGCGGCGGATGCATTTCCCGTCAATCTGGCCTTTGCCGGCAAGGGCAATGCCTCACGCCCCGAAGGGCTCGAGGAAATGGTCCGCGCCGGAGCGTGTTGCCTGAAACTGCATGAAGACTGGGGGTCGACGCCTGCGGCCATCGACTGCTGTCTGGGTGTGGCCGACCGGATGGACGTACAGGTCATGATCCATACCGACACGCTGAACGAAAGCGGCTTTGTGGAGGATACGATTGCAGCCTTTCAGGGCCGCACCATCCACGCCTTCCACACCGAAGGCGCGGGCGGCGGCCACGCGCCGGACATCATCCGCGTGGCCGGGCTGCCCAACGTGCTGCCGTCTTCCACCAATCCCACGCGGCCCTATACGCGCAATACGCTGGATGAGCATCTGGACATGCTCATGGTCTGCCACCACCTTGACCCCAGGGTGCCGGAGGATATTGCGTTTGCCGAAAGCCGCATCCGGCGCGAGACCATCGCGGCGGAGGACATTTTCCACGACATGGGCGTGCTGTCGATGATGTCATCCGACAGTCAGGCCATGGGCCGGGTAGGCGAAGTGCCGCTGCGTACATGGCAGACCGCCCACAAGATGAAAAGCCAGCGCGGTGCACTGCCCGGCGATGGCGCGGCGGACAACAACCGCGTCAAACGCTATATCGCCAAATACACCATCAACCCCGCCATCGCCCATGGCCTGTCGCATGAGGTCGGGTCCATCGCGGTGGGCAAACTGGCCGACCTTGTATTGTGGGAGCCTGCCTTCTTTGGCGTGAAGCCCGATCTTGTCATCAAGGGTGGGGCCATCGCCTATGCCATGATGGGCGACCCGAACGCCTCCATCCCCACGCCGCAGCCCGTGCATGGCCGCATGATGTTTGGCGGCTATGGCGGCGCACTGACCCATACAAGCCTGACATTCGTGTCAAAAGCGGCCCTTGAGGATGATATCGGCCGGAAACTCGGCCTGCGTAAAAGCCTTTCCGCCGTATCCGACACGCGTGGTGGCATTGGCAAGCGCAGCATGATCCATAACGACGCCATGCCGCATATCGAGGTCGATCCCGAAACGTATGAAGTACGGGCCGATGGCGTGCTGCTGACGTGTGAGCCTGCCGACATCCTGCCCATGGCCCAGAGGTATTTCCTGTTCTGATGACCCGTGTTGCCGAAATCCTGCCAGCGGGAAGCTGGAATGAATCCGATGCGGCCGACATATTCGCTGCTGATTACGAAGGCCGCCATCGCCGGCGCATGATGCTGGTCCTGCGTTCAGGCGCAAAGGTGCTGCTGGAACTGGAGCACGCCCGGCTTCTGCATGATGGCGACGGCCTGCGGCTGGAAGATGGCCGTATCATACGGGTCGAAGCCATGGCCGAAGACCTGATGGAAGTCACGGCCCACGACCCGCTGCACCTGTTGCGGCTGGCATGGCATCTGGGCAACCGGCATCTGCCCGCGGCGATCGGGGGACAGCATATCCTTGTGCGCCAGGACCATGTGATTGCCGATATGGTCCGGGGTCTTGGTGGTCACGTCCATAACGTGCGGGCGGCATTCGACCCTGAAAGCGGGGCCTATGCCGGACGCGGGGCAGGCCATGCCCACGGGGATGAGCACCACCATCATTCCCATGACTGAACACGAACCGGCCGGACTGGACTTCCTGCGCCTGCTGTCATGGGTGTCACCCGCCTTTCCCACAGGTGGCTATGCCTATAGTCACGGGCTGGAATGGGCTGTTGAACGGGGCAATGTGCGGGATGTGGAGACACTCTGCGCATGGATAGGCACCCTGTTGCGCCATGGCAGTCCCGGCAACGATCTGATTATCCTGCATGCCGCCTGGGCTGCGGGGAACGACGATGAACGCCTGCGCGATATTGCCGAATTCGCCTGTGCCTGCGCCACCTCGCGCGAACGGTATGAGGAAACGGTCTATCAGGGCGAAGCCTTCCTGCGCGCGGCAGGCGTATGGGATGTCGTGCCGCCCGAGGCCGCTCGGGCGGGGGTACGCTGGCCGCTTCCGGTGGCGCAGGGACTTGTGTTCCGCCGGGGCGGCGTTTCGCGGGGGCAAGCCGTGCTTTCTGGCGGTTATGCTGCCGTCGCAGCCCTTGTATCCGCTGCCGTAAGGCTGGTGCCGCTGGGACAGACGGACGGACTACGCGCGCTTTCCCGGCTGGAACCCGTAATGGCGGAAATGGCAGACCGTGCACAAGCGCAGACACTGGAAGATGTGGGCGGAGCCTGTTTTGGCTCCGACCTTGCGGCGATACATCATGAAACTCAGGAAACGAGGTTGTTCAGGACATGACAGAGGCAAAACACGGCCCGCTTCGGGTAGGCATCGGCGGTCCGGTTGGCACGGGCAAGACAGCACTGATGGATGCGCTGTGCCGCCGCTTTCGCAATAATTACAATATCGCCGCCATCACCAACGATATCTACACACGTGAAGATGCGGAGTTCCTGACCCGCGCCGGTTCCCTGCCACCCGAGCGGATCATGGGGATCGAGACCGGTGGCTGCCCCCACACCGCCATCCGGGAGGACGCCAGCATCAATCTGGCCGGTATTGCCGAACTGACAGATCGTTTTACCGGTCTGGACCTCGTACTGGTGGAAAGCGGAGGGGACAACCTTGCCGCCACCTTCAGCCCCGAACTGGCGGACCTGACCATTTACGTCATTGATGTTTCGGCGGGCGACAAGATCCCCCGCAAGGGTGGCCCCGGCATTACGCGCAGCGATCTGCTGGTCATCAACAAGATCGACCTTGCACCGCATGTGGGGGCCGACCTTGGGGTGATGGACCGCGACAGCAGGCGCATGCGTGGCGAACGGCCCTTCGTATTCTCCAATATCCGCGCGGACGAAGGAGTCGAAGCCATTGCACGTTTCATTATTGAACAGGGGGGGCTGTAAAATATTATTATAAAACTGTTCGTAAATCCGAACGCATAATATGTGTTCCAATCAGATGGTTCATTTCATCAAGACAAATTAAAAATGCTTCGAGCCAGCAGAAATTATTGGAATGGGTCGATAATCAGCACCCCATAGAGGCATATAAATACACGCCTATGAATGAGACACTCTTTTCTGACGATCAACAGAAGTGGATGGAACCCTTTTTCCATTAATTCATAGGTCACCATTTCCTAAAATATTGCTTCAAACGCAATCTTTGATAAAAAACAGGAAAAGTTTTTGAATGCTGTCTTTTTCCAAAAAGACGTCGTCTTCAAAGTTCTTTGGAAAAATCTTCCTTATTTTTTCTGGGTATTTCCAGACAGGCTTTGCAAACAGTCTCTAAAATACTGACTTTCCATACCGGTTCAGCCATCAGGAGATAGGAAGTATCGTCCACGCGCGAAGACGTGTAAGGGCAGGGGACATTATTCCCTGCTACCGTCGCATCCTTCATAAGAAAGACGGACGTATCATGGCTGATAATACGCTTTTTTCCCTTACCGGCAGACGGGCGCTGGTCACCGGGGCTTCCCGTGGCATCGGGCTGACCCTGGCACGCGGGCTGGGCCAGTCGGGGGCAAAGATCGTGCTGAACGGTCGCAATCCTGAACCGCTTGAAACAGCCCGTGAGATGCTACAGCGCGAAGGGCTGGATGTCGTAATCGCTCCGTTTGATGTGACCGATCAGGAAGCCGTCATCGCCGGGGTTGAAAAAATAGAACATGAACACGGCCCGATTGATATTCTGATAAACAATGCGGGCATCCAGCGTCGCGCGCCGCTGGACCAGTTCAGCCGGACAGACTGGGATGCGCTGATTGCGACCAACCTGAACGCGGTTTTCTTTGTAGGACAGGCCGTGGCGCGACACATGCTGCCCCGTGGACGGGGCAAGATCGTCAATATCTGCTCGGTACAGAGCGAACTGGCACGGCCCGGCATCGCGCCGTATACCGCAACCAAGGGCGCGGTCAAAAACCTGACCAAAGGCATGGCGACGGACTGGGCGCGCCATGGATTACAGATCAACGGGCTTGCGCCCGGTTATTTTAAAACAGAAATGAATGAAAAGCTGGTGGCGGATCAGGAATTTACCCAATGGCTGTGCAAACGCACGCCCGCCGGTCGCTGGGGAAATGTGGAGGAGCTTGTCGGCGCTGCGGTTTTTCTGTCATCGGATGCGTCCAGTTTTGTGAATGGTCACGTCCTTATGGTGGACGGTGGTATTACCGCGTCTTTGTAATTCTTGTGATGATATGGGCATATGCCCGCAGCGGCGCTTGCGGGCATACGTTCCATACAATCCAGTCTGCCCACGTATTCGTATCATTTGAAACGGACTTATTTCTTAGAGCCTGAATCAAAAAGCGGTTAGATTGATTTTTCGCAGAAATCTGCGGATATGAGCGATCATCAACCACGCGTGGGATGACGAGATTGTTGCCTCGACATCCTTCGTGAGGCGACGGCAGCGTCCGGGCCATGCAAAGCTGCGCTCCACGATCCAGCGTTTGGGCAGGACGACGAAGCCTTCGGCCCGATCACTACGTTTGACGATCTCGATCGTCCATCGGCCGACTTCGGCCAGTGCACCACGCAACTTCCCGCCAGCATACCCCCCCGTCACCGATCAGATGGCGGAGCCAGGGAAAAAATGAACGCATTCTGGTTGCTACCAGCGGCGCACCATCACGATCCTGAATGTCGGCGGGATGTACGACAGCCGCCACGACATGACCCGGCGTATCGGTCGCGATATGCCGCCTGCGGCCCCTGATCTTCCTGCCCGCGTCATAACCGCGCGGGCCGCTATTGGCAGCCGGTTGTGACGATATGGAGGATCGCCTCCGTGACCCGGCGCAAACCCGTACGTCGTGATCTCCCCAGTCGTTTCCTCTCGGGAATCAGCGGCGCAATCAGCGCCCACTCCGCATCGCGAAGGTCGCTTGCATATTCCAGATCGTCCCTTTGATACTGCGCACGGGTGATTTCAGTCCAGGCCATCCTGATCTCATCAGGTTCTCGCAAACCCATAAATCATAATCTGCTGAAATCACTCAACTCATTTTCGGTCAGACACTGAGACAATAAAGCCAGACCCAAATGGGAAATCAGCCGTTGGACATATAGCCCTGAAAAGAAACGAGCCCTCAAGAAAACCCTTGGTTCTTTCCCCTGCTACTATTCCATGGTTCCCCATTCCATTCTAGACAAATGCACCACGTAGGAAAAAAGCCGAGGTGCTGGAATGGTGGCGTGTCACCAGTGAAGCCGTGAACCGCGAACGTGTGAGAAGTCAGGTCATAAAGATTCCTGTTGTCTTCAAAGACCTTGCCACCTTACTGGACGTTATTCAGGATAGTCCTGAAGACCTCGCAGAACTCAGGAAACATGCTTATGCGTTGAAAGATGCTGTCAGCAAGGTTGTTCGCAGAAAGTCACGACAACATAAAAATCAGGAAAACGCCACATTCCCAGAAGAGAAACTCACATATTAATTATAAAAAAAATAATATATACTATCAATAAATTACTCATTTATCCTTACAATCAGGTAGGTCAGTATACAGAGACGAGTCTACTTGGTAAATCTTCCAAACACTACTTTCACGGTGTAGCCTGACACACACTGCAAGCGGATCACCAGCCCCAGACGGAAAGCTCATAAACAATCGAACAACTGCATTGTTGCTGTTTTCTTTAATCTTTGTGGCTTTCATACCGGAAGTCCATTCTACGCTAGAATCCTGCGTATGTGTGAAATAATCCCTATCTCCAGCCAAATCACCGTAAACTCCAGTTTTATAAGCATGAATTATTTTTTTATATAGCTGGCTTGTAACATAATTTTTTATATCCATGTTACAGAACAAACCATCCAATTCACGGTTTGGTTCGTCCATAGACGGTTGAGCACATGCAGTCATATATTTTTGATAAAATTCCAGAACTTTTTGTTCTGGTTTTCCGTTCTGGGCATATGCCCAGAACGGAAAAAAAACAAAAATGCTAACACTCAACATTTTCAATTGATTATGGATGTCTATAAATTTTATAGCTTGGCTTTTCATTGCGATACGCTGGCCCAGGATACAATCCGCGCAGTTGTTTGAAATCTGATATCCAAATACTACCATCAAACATACACATATATCCAGCTGGATGTCCTGTGACAGGTTGGATAATGGCGACATCTCCGGCCCGAAATGGTCCCGTTGATGGAACCTCACGAAAACCTGATGCTTTGAGAGGTGAGTCATAATCCTTCGCATATCTCGTATTCATAAGACGAATACCACCAGCGCCGATGGCTTCGCGAGTATAAGTTGCACATTTTACTTTACTTTCTGGTAGAACATGTGTCCGAAGGTGCTGGATTGCCCTATTGACATCCCACGGCATATTTTCCTCCATGATTGGTTTTTTGAGGAAATCTGTTGATGAATCATCAAACGACAAAAACCCGTCAGAAATCATTCTGACGGGTGACATGAAAATAGCACACAATACGTTCTGGTTATTGTGTTTCTGTTTCTGAAGATCAGAAACCTGATTTAATCATGTTATCACTGGATACATTGAAACCAATGTAACGCACATAAAGCATTCATTGTGCTCAGAGCCTTTTTTGGAAATTCACGGATGAGCGGTTCGGCGTAACATGAGGCTTCCCATGGCCAGCGTTTGCGAATGGCATTCAGGATCATCTGTCTTCCTGCACTATCTGAAATATCGGTCGGTGTCAGCCTGACCAGAAGCAGTCGGTCATCCGTATCGACCGCTATGTGCCTCTTGCGGCCAACGATCTTTCTGCCGGCGTCATAACCACGTTCTGGTGCCTTGATGCTCTGTCTGTCGATAACGCCCCCAGATGGAGTGGCCTCGCGTCCCGCGGCTTCACGATCGAGCATCAGCCTGAGGAACCATCAATAGACAACCGGCAGTATTTCCCAGCCGCCCCCTGAGCGGACAGGATAGCGCAGCGCGTTGATGGACTCGCGAAAAGCGGTTGCCCGCTTCCGGCCACGTCGGCGCGCAGGTGGCATCAGGGGGGCTATGCGTTTCCATTCCTCATCGGTCAGATCAGATGAATATCGTTTCGTTTTGCGCGTATTGCTGGCCATACGGCCTCGTTGTGCTGGCGTCTACAACCTGCGTTTGAATCACGCTCAAACCCTCTTGAAAACCTATTACATCAAATTTCCAAAAGGGTTCTCAGAAAAAGTCAACTGCAAGATGTATGAATGGCGGATATGTAACAGGCAGACCGGTACATCTTCCTGAATACTGTTTCTATTTGTATTTTTAATTTAATTATAGAAATTAATATATTTAAATACATAGTTGTGCAATATGGAACTGACAGGATATTTCCTCAAATATGCTTTATAGGCAATTGATAGGGGTCCACGTAACGACGGGAAGTTACATAATATATGCTCTGATCTGTTCTGTATAATTACAACAAAATTTCGTTGATGCTCTATACACGGTTCCGTGATTATATATATTTGCAATCTTTGCAATTACTGTTTTTGCTTTCACCACTTTAAACGGCAAAGCATCTTCCGTCCGTCAGCCGGATTTGCCACAGTCCGTAGCAACAAAAACAAACAAGAGCAGCACAAATGAAATGCCACAATCAGGCGCATGCACCGCCACGCCACCACTTCGCCGCGTCCCGGCCAACACGCATGGTGATTTCAGGGCAGGGGCATCCCATACGGGACGGACTAAATATCAGGCACGTTTTCGGCCGGGTAAGGGTATTATCCTCACCGTTTTTTACCGCGTAAAACGCCCGGATTCACCTCTTTCATGTACTGCTGCACCGCAAGTCATAAAGACCGGAGCGGCTGAACGATGGGAAACAGGCCCATGATGCGTAGAACCTTTGACAGCGTTTCCATTCTGTCCGCCCTTCATTCGCGGCAATACATTCCCCGGCAGGCAGGATACGTTGCCCCTTCCCACATTATCCCGGTATCGAAGCGCGGCCAGCGTATACAGAACATCTGCGCTTCATGCGTGGATTACCATCTGGGGGACCATGCGGACAGGAGTGCAGTAATCTGGCGCGGCGCAGGTAATACGCCGAACGGACGGATGTCATATCGGGAACTGCATGAACGGGTCTGTCGCCTGGCCAACACGTTGCAGGATCAGGGCGTGCAACGCGGCGACAGGGTTGCAATCCACCTGCCTCTGATTGCGGAAAGTATAGTGGCGGTACTGGCCTGCATGCGTATCGGCGCAGTGCATGTCGTGCTACCCACGCATCTGGATGCGCGGGCACTGGCGGAGCGGCTTGGGGATTGCGGCGCGACCGCCATTCTGACAGGCGACCAGATACGGTGTGATACCGGGCCTGTACCGCTGAAGGTCACGCTGGACACGGCATTGGATATGGAAGTTGGCCATAGCCGTATAAACACGGTGCTGGTCGTCATGATCAATAAGATGATCGTGCCAATGCAGTCCGGTCGCGATCATCGCTACGATGCCGTGGTAGACTGGTACGAACCCGACTACGCGCCCGTAGCCATGTATGAGAATGACCCGCTGTTCATGCTCTATCCAAATGATCGTCCCGGCGGGTTCGGTACTATAAAATACACGGCCGGGGAGTACAGCCGTCTGGCCGACTATACAATGGACATGCTGGCATCCGACAGGAATGGGGGCGCTCTTTCGGGTATGCTCGACATGGCCTGGAATACCGGACAGACGGCCCTTGTTGCCGGTGTACTGGCAAAAGGGGGCACGCTCACCCTTTCCGCAGGGCTGTCGGCTTCATAGCAGCAGGGGCACCGACAACACGAACCTCAGGGGACAGTCCTGCAATATTTCTTCACGATTTTGTTTTCAGTGGAAGAAAACCGGTCGGTCAGGGTGACGTTTTCAGTAAGCCGTCATCACTCGCCGGACATGAACAAATAAATAATAAATAAAAATTCAACGTTCAGGTGCTTTGTGCAACTGACACCAAAGACACGCCCCCGATGGGGAAAGCGTGCCCATGTGGGGAGGGTCATAAATTGTCCCTGACTATTCAATGAGCAAACATATTGGCTGGGCCCTGATTGGTGCAAGTAATGTAGCCAGACAGTGGATTATCGATGCCATTCAGGTACAGGCTAACAGCAGCATCCTCAACGTACTGAGTTCAAGCGATGAACGCGGTGCGAAGTTTGCGGCTGAAAACGGTATTCCGGCCCATACCACGGATATAAACGCCATTCTGACGGATGATAGGGTGGATGCTGTCTACATCAGTACAGCCAACCAGTTCCACTGCGAGCAGACACTGGCGGCAGCCCGTGCCGGTAAGAATGTACTGTGCGAAAAACCGGTTGCGCTGACGGTCGCGGATGCCCGCAGGATGATCGCTGCCTGCCGGGACGCGCGCGTGGTACTAGGGGTAAACCATCACCTGCGCTGCAACGCCATGCACCAGAAACTGCGGCGGATTCTGGCGGAAGGAACCATCGGCAGGCTTAATGCCGTACGGGTGTTTCATGCCAATTTCCTGCCTCAGGCCCTGCATGGCTGGCGGGTTAACGACCCCGATGGAGGCGGGCTGATACTCGACAGCACCATCCATGACATTGATACGCTGCGTTTCCTGATCGGAAGCAATCCCACGCATGTCATGGCGATGACCCAGAGCGGACGCCTTGCCCATGACGGGGTGGAGGACGGCATCATGGTCATCATGCGCTTCCCCGGCGATGTGCTGGTCCAGATCCACGGGGCCTATACCGTCCCGTTTTCCGAAGGGGGCGTGGAGTTCTACGGCAGCGATGGCGTAATTGTCGGGCGGGACTGCATGAGCCAACGGGCCGCGGGCCGACTGTTCATGCGCAACGCCGATGGCGAGAAAGAAATACCGGTTGAGCACCATAATCTTTACCACTACGCGCTCGCCGCCTTCAGCAATGCGGTGCGCGGCACGGGACAACCCGCCGCTACTGGCGAAGACGGTCTTGCTGCCCTGGCCATAGCGCTGGCCATTCGTGAATCGGCCCGTACAGGCCGTCAGATCGAAGTGGAAATCCCATGAGACACGCAGCTTTCGGGGCCATCGGTGCCGATGGCCGGATAATGGCCGGGGCAGGCACGGCCCGGGTCACCCTGACCGTAAGTGAACTGCGGCGCGCGGCGTGGACCTGCTCGCTGGGCAGTGCGCTGGAATATTATGATTTTGCCCTCTACAGCCTTGCTTCCGCGCTGATTTTCGGGCCGCTGTTCTTTCCGTCGGCAACGCCCGTTACCAGCCTCATCGCCAGTTTTGCCACCTATTTCGTGGGCTTTGCCGTGCGTCCGGTTGGGGGCATCATTTTCGGCAGGCTGGGCGATCATATCGGCCGCAAGAAGGTCCTGCTGATGACCGTAACCCTTATGGGCCTTGCCAGTACGGGCATCGGGCTGATCCCCACCTATCAGACGATAGGGATATGGGCGCCTGTCCTGCTGGTTACGGCACGGATGCTGCAGGGCCTTGGGGCCGGAGCTGAACAGGCCGGGGCCGCCGTCATGATGACGGAATACGCCCCTCTGGGCCAGCGCGGGTTCTATGCCTCGCTGCCATTCCTCGGTATCCAGATTGGCACCATCATTGCGGCGCTGGTCTATTGTGCGCTCCTGTTCGGGGTGACGGATATCACACATTCATGGATATGGCGCCTGCCATTTCTGGTCAGTGCCGTCATTCTTGTGGTCGCACTCTATATGCGTCTCAAGCTCAAGGAATCTCCCACTTTCGAGACGATCCAGCGCAAGGTGGTGGAAGAACGTGAGTCCCTTACTACCCTCATCCGCGGTTCCTGGCGCACGATCCTTGCGGGGATTGGCGTAAGAATGGCTGAAAACGGCGGATCGTCCATCTATCAGGTGCTGGCGATCAGCTATCTTGTCAATACGATGGGCCTGCCCGGACTGTGGGGCACCACATCGCTGATAACGGCTGCCGTTATTGGTGGATTTACCGTACCCATCGCAGGCAGGCTGAGTGACCGGTTCGGACGCATAAAGGTGTACCGGACCTGTGCCATCCTGCAGGCCGTAACGGCGCTGCCGGTATGGTATGCCTTCAGCACGGGCCGCCCCTTTGCCGCAGTTATCGCGCTGTCCATCGCGCTGGGGGTGACCACATGGGGCATGTTCGGCACGCAGGCCGCCATGTTGCCAGAAATGTTTGGCGCGCGGCATCGCTACATGGCCGTGTCGCTTTCACGCGAAGTTTCGGCCGTTATTGCCGGTGGCCTGACCCCGCTGGTCGGTTCGTGCATCATAAGGTGGGTTGCAACCTTTTCCCCGTCCGCAGCGCATCCCGGTCAGATGTCATGGCTGCCCATTGCGGCCTATGTCATTTTTCTTGCGCTTATCACCATCGGGACGACTTTCTTCATTCCGGAATGTCGTAACCGCGATCTCGTTGAACAACACGACATTATCTAGTCATTTTTATTTCATTACAGGAAATGCTGAATATGCAGACCGTAATCTCGTCTGATGTCGCGCACATGCTGCTGTCGGTGCGGAATGGAAAAACCGCGCCGCCCGCACATGTGCCCGACAGCCAGATCCCGCTTTCGATTGAAGACGCCTACACCATACAGGATGAAGTCGCGCGCCATCTGGGACCGATAGCGGGCTGGAAGGTCGGATCGGAAACCCCGGCTTCGGAACCGTTCTGCGCACCCATCCATACATCAACCATTTTTACCGATGGCGCGACGGTGCCTGCCGAACTCTGCCGTCATCTTGGTGTGGAAGCGGAAATCGCATACCGCTTTGCCCATGACCTGCCGCCGCGCACACGGGAATGGACCCGTGACGAGGTGCTTGACGCCATTGGCACGATCCATCCGGCGATCGAAATTCTGGATACGCGTTTCGCACAGCCGGGGTCGCAGCATAAACTGCTCCATACCGCTGACCAGCAGAGCCATGGCGCCCTGATTGTGGGGCCAGGAGTAGCGGACTGGCGCCGGTTTACGCCCGTGCAGGAACCGGTTGTGCTGACCATCAACAACCGCATCGTAGCTGAACATACGGGCGGCAATTCCGCTGGTGATCCACTGCGCCTGCTGGTCTGGCTGGCCAATCACGCATCCCGGCGAAAAATCGGCATCGCCGCTGGTGATATCGTCACGACCGGCTCCACAACGGGAACCATTTTTGTCGAGCATGACGCTGATATTACAGCCTGCTTTCCCGCCATTGGCAGCGTACGCGCCCATCTTGCCTGAACAGGAAATCTGAGATGACGAAACCTGAAATCCTGCTGATCGAACCCATGATGCCGGAAATCGAAAAGCAGCTTGATGCCGCCTATACGGTTCATCGCTTTACTTCGCTCGCACAGTTGAAAGACATCGCAGGCCGCATTCGCGGCATTGCGACCGGCGGAGCGACCGGCGTGCCGCAAGCCGTCATGGACAGCCTGCAAGCCCTTGAAATCATTGCCATAAACGGGATTGGCACCGATGCCGTGAACCTGAAGGAAGCAAGACAGCGCAATATCCATGTCACAACAACACCCGGTGTCCTGACCGATGATGTCGCGGATATGGCGATCGGACTGATTGTATCGCTGCTGCGCGGCCTGCCTGCCGGTGATCGATACGTACGCGATGGGGAATGGGGCCATAAAGCCGCCCCGCCACTAGGCCGTAAGGTAACAGGAAAAAAGCTGGGTATTGTTGGCATGGGGCAGGTGGGGCGTGCGATTGCGCACCGTGCCCGGTCTTTTGCAATGCCTGTGTCCTATACCGACCTGCGGGATCTGGAACTGAAGGATTATGCTTTTGTGTCCGACCTGAAAACGCTGGCGCGCAACAGCGAAATTCTGGTTATCGCGGCATCCGGCGGGGCGGGATCACGGCATCTGGTCAACAGGGAGGTGCTGGACGCGCTGGGACCGGACGGTTTCCTGATCAATGTCGCCCGTGGTTCGGTGGTGGATGAACAGGCCCTTGCGCAGGCCCTTGATGCGGGCACGCTGGGTGGCGCGGGACTGGATGTCTTTGAGCATGAGCCGGAGGTACCCGAAACACTGCGCCATTCGTCGCGCGTGGTGCTGCAGCCGCATCGTGCGAGTGCTACGGTCGAAACACGGCTGGCCATGGGTAATCTGGTTGTAAAAAATCTTGCCGCGCATTTTGCAGATGAATCGTTACTTACCGCCGTTATCTGAGCGGACATACGGTCTGTCCGGATACGCCCCCGGTCGGGCGTATCCGGCATGGCGGCAGGAATGATGGTGATGCCGCCGACCGCGTACCATTTATGGTCTCAACCATTCTTCTGTAACGGAAGAAATTCTTAAAATAATAAATATAATGAGAATTAAACCGGATCAGCATGAATGCGTACGTTATTTACGGTAATTGGAGCATTCTATCGCCAGAAACCGCTTTTAAGAATAACAGCCCATATACCTGTCGTCGCGGTGATGATGCTGTGCGGTCATGCAATGGGCCAGACCTTTCAGGACAACTCGAACAGCGACGCCCGCCTGCGGGTGGCCACACCGCTTATGGCCCATCCGTCCAACGCGCCTGTCGTACCCCCGTTTTCCCGGCCCGAAGCCGTGTTCGCGGACCCATTTGGCATGACCACATGGCTCCGTACACGCGGCATTGCGCTGACGATGGACAATACCAATGAATACACGGCTGCCATTTCCCGACCGACCCCCGGTCATCCCGGTTACAGGCAGGGGTCAAGTAACGCAGGACAGGTCAATACGGCCCTTCATATAAACTGGGAAAAAATTATTGGCCTGAAGGGTTTCGCCACCCATACCCTCTTTACCAGCCGGTACGGCACGACTGCCAACCGCATGATGGGGGACTGGATGGCCCATTCATCGGAAATATATGGCGGGGGAGGCAATGTCGTCGTCCATCTCGTCACTGCTTATGGTGAAGAAACATTACTTGGTGGTCGCGTAAGTATTGCTGGCGGACGACTGACGGAAATGAGCGAATTCAGTGCCAGTTCGCTTTTCTGCAATTTCCAGAACAACAGTTTCTGCGGCCGGCCCAAGGCTGCCATCGATAATCAGTATATCACTTCCTATCCTGCAGGAGAGTGGGGTTTTCGTGTCCGTGGCCGCCCGTCCCGCTACACCTACATACAGGCAGGCGTCTATTTTGCCGAACGCGGTATTTATGCAAACAGCCAGCACAGGACCGGTTTCCACTTCAATTCATCAAATATCGTAGGTCAGCTTGCGCCGATCGAATTCGGCTGGGAACCCATGCTTGGCCGCCAGCATAAGCTGCCGGGGCATTACAAGATCGGTGGACAACTGATTTCAGCCCCCAACCCTGACAATTATTATGACGTGAATGGGCAGGCTTTTGCACTAACGGGCAAAACGGCGGCCAATCATCAGCAGACATGGAGTACGTGGTTTGAAATAGACCAGAAACTTCTGCGGCATTCCTATTCCAATGCCGAAGACGGCCTGACCATAATGAGCGGGGTTATCTATAATGATCCGCGTACATCACTGCGTAATTATGAGACTTACGCGGCTATGGTTGACCGTGGTTTTATTAAAAGCAGGCCCTATGATTCCTTTGGCGTGGCCATGACCTACGTCAAGATTGCGCCCGGCGTCTCATATACGGATGCACTGGACCTGAGCATGGTTCCGGCAAAAACAGCGCCGAACCACGCAACAGGCATTCAGGGCCATGAAACCATCTTTGAAACGAATTATCAGATCCACGTCATGCGTGGTGTAGTAGTGGCCCCAGATTTTCAGATCTATTTCCATCCCAATGCACAAAGAAACCTGAAAAACGTGGAATTCATAGGTTTCAAGTCACAGATCCAGATCTTCTGACGGATAGATGTCCTGCTCATGAAGGACAGGCACCGTATAGACGTAACACAGGTTAAGGATAACCCCATGTTACGCAGCGATGCCTGTCGGTGACGGTAAGGAAAGGCCGCGATTGCCGTATTATTCGACGGGCGCGTAACTGCCATCCTCGCGATGGACTTCATTGCCCGCAAGCGGGGGCGTAAAAACACAGACCAGCAGAAGATCGCTTCCTGTCGCGCGCAGGATATGCGGATCGTTCCTGTTCAGTGCGTAAATGGTACCGGGGCGGATTGGAAAGACTTCACCGGTCTGCGTATCTTCGACCTCGCCTTCACCGGAAATGCAATAATTGGTCTCAAAATGGTTCTTGTAATGCAGATGCAGTTCCGCGCCCTTCTTGACGCGCGTTTCATGCACGGAATGACCCATGCCGTCATCACGCACGATCATGCGGCGGCTTTCCCATCCCGGTCCCGAAGCATCCCGTGCCGTACCCGCGATTTCGTTGGATGTAACAACAATCATGATCTTTCCCTTATGGTGATTTCACACGGGCTGCTGAAGGTTACTGACCAGTGGTTCCAGTACACTGGCCATGGCGAGGAGGGCATCATCGCCACCCCGTATTCCCGTCAGCATCAGGCCAACGGGAAGTTTGCCAACCGGCAGGGAAATGCCGGGCAGATCCAGACGGTTGGCGAATTCGGTTAATGAAAATGCGCGCCGGTTAAGCCGCAGATAGGTTGCCTCATCCCGCAGTTCCGCCACAGCCGGTGGCAGGATCGGAACGGTGGGCAACAGGAAGCCGTCATATCCGGTTATCTCCCGGTCGAACCTGTCGCGGCAGGCAGACAGGGCCTGCAGGGCATCCACATAGCGATAGGCAGGATTTTCCCGCCCGGCCAGCAGGCGTTTACCGACTACGGGATCGTATCCGTCAAAATCCGTCGCCAGACGATGGCGGTGCAATGCATATGCTTCCGCCCCGATGATCCCGCCCTCCGCTGCAATACGGGCACTGTCCATAAGGCTGTCCAGAGGGATTTCGTGAATGGTTATACCCGCCGCCGTGAGGGCATCCCGGCAGGTCCTGAACAGAGCATGCACATCTTCATCCAGCCCCATATCGGATAGTGTGCCGGGAACAGCCAGACGGATAGCAAGGGGAGGGGAAGGGACATCCGCCCCACAACCGGTAATGGCACGATCCACCTGCCGACACAGCCCCACAGTGGGACAGATAAGACCCGGCACGTCAAAACTGGTGGAAAGCCAGTGCATGCCCTGCGTGTCGTAACGCGCGCGGCTGGGCTTGAACCCGACCACACCACAAAACGCGGCGGGAATACGGGCTGAACCACTGGTATCGGAACAGACGGCCACATCGCCGTACCCGCGCGCAACCGCGACTGCGGCTCCTGAACTTGAACCCCCGGCAATCCGTGTCCCGGTTGGGTCAAGCGGCGTGCGGGGCGTGCCAAAACGGGTATTGACCCCCAGCGCACCATAAGCGAACTCGGTCATATTGGTCTGCGCCAACAGGGTCGCGCCAGCCGTACGCAGCTTATGGACAAGTGCCGCACTCCGCATGGCCGGTTTCGCGTGCTGCAAGACCCGCGATCCGCAGCTACTGACCCAGCCTGCGGTATCGAAACAGGCCTTGACCGTCATGGTCAGGCCAGCAAGCGGGGGAAGTTCCCGACTGGTCCGGGACAACGCCCGCCAGTGCCCAAGTTCCGCGCGCGCCGCTTCAAACCGTTCATTGAGGAAAATGGCCTGGTCCGTCCAGTCACGGGCGGCATAGTCAGCCAACGCCCGATCAAGCCGTGCAGGCCCGTTTGCGGATATATGCGGTTCCGCATGGTCCTGCTGTGTATGCAACGGTGAGACGTCGGTGTTCATTTTTCCACCCCGGCGTGAATGGTCAGTATTGTAATGCGTTACATTTGTGCGTTCTTGCCGCCTGTTCCTGAAACCATGGGACCATGCGCCGTATTGCTTCTTCAATCAAAGCTGTATTCACCGCAAAACTGAAGCGTATGAAGAACTTCCCGTCGACGGGATCAAAATCGATACCGGGTGCCGTGGTGACACCTGTATCCATCAACAGGCGCCTGCAGAACGCCATGCTGTCATCCGTCAGGTGCCGGATATCGGCATAGATATAGAATGCGCCATCCGGTGGGGCGATATGATTCAAACCCATCTGTGGCAAAGCCTGTAGCAGCAGGTCACGGTTACGGCGATAGGTTTCAATATGGCCGTCCAGTTCATCCCTGCCATCGAATGCGACAAGGGCCGCATGCTGGCTGAGGGCCGCAGGCGGCAGGAACAGGTTTCCCATCCGCGCGTGGGCGATCTCCGCTTTTTCCGGCGGCACGACAAGCCATCCCAACCGCCACGGCGCCATGCTGAAGTATTTGGAAAAGCTGTTTACCACCAGCGCATGGGGATCATATTCCAGGATACTATGCGCGCGCTCACCAAAGCTGAGGCCGTGATAGATCTCATCCGATATGATGCAGATCCCGCGTTCCCTGCACACTGCGACAATGGCCTGCATTTCGTCGGCTGACAGTATGGTGCCAGTCGGATTGGCGGGGCTGGCCAGAATCAGCCCGTCGGGGGCAGGCTCCAGCGCCCTGATGGCGCTGGCGGTCAACTGAAAGCGCTCTTTCTCCCCACATGGAATTTCAACCGGCTCCATGTGTAATGTCCTGACCACATTGCGGTAGGCGACATAACCCGGACGCGCCATGGCCACACGGGCACCGGGCACAAAACTGGCCAGCAGGGCAAGCACCAGTGCCGGTGATGCGCCGCATGTAAGGATAACCTGCGCCGGCTGGACCGAAACATCATAGGTTTCGTGATAGTGCCGGGCGATCCTGTCCCTTAGCGCCTGACTTTCCCAATAGCCCATGGGATCGGTGGCCAGCACATGCTGCGCGCGCTCAAGCGCCGCCTTCGGCGCGCCGGTGGAAGGCTGGCCGAACTCCATATGGATGATACTGCGCCCTTGCGCCGCCAGTTCATGTGCCAGCTTACTGATGGACAGGGCATGAAACGGATCAATCGGGGGCACAGTCATCACGACCTCAGGCTAGGGCCCGGACCCATAAAGGGATTCCCATTGTGAGCGGCCTGTGATTCGCTGTCTCTGAAAGGAGATGAGCGATGGACGCTAACTTTTTCTGGCTTTCGGACCGACAGTTTGCGCGGATTGCGCCACATCTGCCTACCGATACGCGTGGCAAGCCGCGTGTGGATGATCGACGTGTGATCAGTGGCATCATTCAGATCATGCTGTCCGGCGCGCGGTGGAAAGATGCGCCGTCCGCGTATGGCCCGCGCAAAACGCTCTACAATCGGTTTCAGCGCTGGGCTGCGAAAGGCGTCTGGGCGCGCCTGTTCGAGGCGCTGGCGCAGAGCGGTGGACCGCCTGCCGAACTTCTGATCGACAGTTCTGCCGTGAAGGCCCATCGCTGCGCCTCCGGCGGAAAAAGGGGGAGCGACACCAGGCCATCGGCCGATCGCGTGGCGGGCGCACGACCAAGATCCACGCGCTGACGGATGCCGCCTGCCGGCCGGTCGCCTTCGTGCTGACCGGCGGCAACGTCGCGGATTGCACGGCAGCGGCCCCGCTACTGGAGCAAGTCTCGAACGTCCGGCTGATCCACGGCGACAAGGGCTACGACACCAACGCGGTGCGTCGACAGATCGAGGACAAGGGCGCCGCGCCGAACATCCCGCCCAAGGTCAACCGGGTCTGGAAGAACTGCTTTTCGCCGGTCCTTTATCGGACGCGAAATGCCATTGAGCGCATGTTCAACCGCCTCAAGGACTTCCGCCGCATCGCGACACGTTACGATCGCAATGCCACCAACTTCCACGCCGCCATCTGCCTCGTCGCGGCCGTCAGTTACTGGTTATGAGTCCGGGCCCTAGGGAAAGCGGCTTTATCATCCCTGCCATACAACACCGTATCGGGCGGGATGAAAAGCCACCCGCCCAACCGGCTTTCACGATTTCACCTGCCTGAACAGCCAGTCCCTTGCCGCCTTGATGTAGAAGAATTTCCGCGCGGACCCCATATGGTCGACACCGTCAAAGGTCAGGAAGGTGATGTTGCCATCCCTTGCAAGGTAGCCATTGACCTGATCGGTCAGTTTCTGCTGGGCATCGACAGGAAAAATACGCGCAGGATCAAGGTATTCCGCCGGTCGCACCACTGTAGCGCCAGCCTGCTCCCATACCGGCACGCATTTCTCGTTCCATGGCGTGGCCTTGTTGTCTTCCGACCCGGTGATGATCAGCACCTTCTGTTTTGCAAGCGGTATCAGATCACTCGGGCGCTGCTGTCCCGCGATGATCAGCCCGGCGGCAAAGGTTTCAGGGTGTTTTGCCATCAGCCACAGCGATGTCATGGCCCCCATGGACCAGCCGGTGCAGTAAACCCTTTTCGGGTCGATCTTCAGAACCTTGTCACGCCGGTCATCCAGATTGGGGTTGCCATAATTCCATGTATTACCGAGCAGGGATTCGACAAGCCGGTAAGTATTTTCGACATCGGATGTATGCTCCCAGTAATCGTTCATCGTCGTGCGCTCGTAGCGCGGGGTGATGATCACGCATTCATGCCGCTCCTGCTCCTCGGGCAGGCTCCAGATACTGGCGATGCACTGTTCGGTCAGCGTCTGGGCACAGGTTCCATCCGGGCTTGTCCCTGAATGGGTGACGGCAAGGAGGAGGGGATAGGAACGGTTCTCCCCACCCTTTGCAAGGAAAGATTTCGGCAGATAAATGCTGTATTCAAGCCACGCGGACCGCGTATCGTCCCACCACCAGTGATTCTGTTCCCACGCATCGACCCCACGTATGACAACACTGTTCCCGTGCGGCCCCGCGTTGCTCCATACGGTCTTACTGGCCGCATACACGGCGCCGCCCGTGGTACGGACGTTCCTGTCCTGTATCAGCATGACCCTGTCGCTATCGGTTGTGGGCAGGCTCAGGTCCGGGTCATGCGTAAACTCGGCAATGACATACCTGCCGGAAATGCTCTTCCGGTCAGGCCGGAGTGCAGGCGTGTTACTGGTATAGATGGCCGCTACCGGGCGCGGTTTCGCGGCTGCCGTCGTATCATTCTTGTCAGGTTCCTGTGGCATCCCCGCGAAGAACCCTTTGGCCGCAGGAAAGACTGCCGTGGCATATGTATCAGGCGACAGGCTGGCCGGGTCGATTGCAACATCGTATTCCACTGCGATGCCATAGACCTTCTCACCCCCGCCCGTGACCTCACACAATGCGCTGATGCCCTGAATTCCGGGGGTTTTCTTTCCGTGGGGGCCGGGAGCGTCGGGTGCATCCGGTCCGGCGGAAGATGCGGCCATGAAGCCATGCCCGCCCTCCGCCGCCCGTGCGCCCTGAACGCCAAGCCCCATTGTGGAGACCGCCCCGGCCAGAGCCGCGCCAACCGTCACGAAGTTGCGTCTTGATACATCGGTCATGGGTTTCTTCTCCGGTTGAGGGTCAAAATCAGGCTATGGCAGGGGACATCATGCCGCAACATACTGATATTGTTGATTAGAATTGTGGAAAATCCCTGAAAGCGCCCCTCTTTCATCAGTCTTTCCCATGCCTTTCCAGAAAGGAAGGCACCAGGGGATTATCGCTCTGAAGGGAATTCTTGCCGGGCAGTTGCGATACATCCCAGCCACCACCCAGATCGGCAATCAGCTTCACGCTGGCCAGCAGGCGGCTTTCCTGAATCTGCAACGCCGTTTCCTGATCCCCCAGCGCGGTCTGCTGGGTGGTGATGACAGTGGTGTAGATGGCGGTGCCAAAACGGTATTCATTCATCGACACGTCCACGGCTTTCACCGCCGCACGCACGGCGGCATCCTGCTGGCTGGCCTGCTGTTCAAGAATACGCAGGCTGGAAAGCTGGTCCTCCGTATCCTGCAGGGCGGTCAGCACCGTCTGGCGATAGGTGGCGACCGCGTTGTCGTAATCGGCATTGGCTTCCTGCACCGCTGCCGTCCGTGCGCCGCCTTCAAACAGGGTTTCGCTGCCCGCCGCCCCCAGTGACCAGATCCGGTTGGCAACCTGAATCAGCGACTGGACAGGATTGCCGCTATAGCCATAGGCAGCGGACAGGGTGACATCGGGATAGAAGGCGGCAATGGCGGCCCCGATTTCCGCATTATATTCCTCCATGGCCCGTTCGGCCGCGGCAATATCGGGGCGGCGTTGCAGCAGCGTTGCAGGCAAAGTGACCGGCACGGCCGGAATGGCCAAAGGCATGGCGGCGCGCGCAATGGTCAGGTCGGCGGGCGCGCGGCCAACCAGCACAGCAATCGCATGCTCATATTCCGAGCGCGCCACATCCGTTGCGGTGGCGCTGGCGCGGGTCTGCTCCAGTTCGGTTTCAGCCTGCAATTCATCGCCTGCGTTCAGCGTGCCGCCTTCATGCTGGTTACGGATGATCTGGAGATTATGGGCATAAAGCGCTGCCGAGCGGTCCAGCAGCGACCTGAGGGATTCCTCATAGCGCATTTCAAAATAATCCTGCGCCAGTTGCGACTGGTAGGACAGGCGGGCGTTGGCAATATCGGCGGCACTGGCCTGTGCTGCGGTCACCTGTTCCTGTATCTGGCGGCGGATCTTGCCCCACAGGTCCAGATCCCAGTCGGCACTCAGTTCAGCGGCATAGGTGTTGCGCGTGGAGCCGGTGCTGTAGGTGGTGCCGCTGGTTGATGTAGCAGAACTGCCCTGACTGTTGCGGGCAAAGCTGAGATCACCGGAAAGCGTCGGGTAAAGGCTGGCCTTCGCCGCATTCACCAGCGCCCGCGCCTTGCGGTACTGGGCTTCGTATTCCTTCAGGTTCTGATTGGACAGTGCCACCTGATCCTCCAGCGCGTTCAGCGTCGGATCATTATAGACCAGCCACCATTTGCCCTTTGGTATTGCGGCCATATCCGGCTGGCTGACCGTCCAGCCGGGGGCGGGCTGCAGTTCCTTGAACCGGGCAGAAATGATGGGCGCCGGGTGTTTGTAGCGCGGGCCGACCATAAGGCAGCCCGACAGCGTGACCGCCGCCAGCAGGGCCGTCGTGCCGCGCATGGCCGTGCGGAAACGGGCGGAAAGAAAGGAAGAATACGGCATGGAACTGTCCTGATACGTCATCACGCTCACGAGGAACGGGCAGGGCGCACGGCGCGCGCAATGGCATGGAAAAAGGCGGGAAGGCGGCGGCGCCCCCACTGGCCCAGACGGTCGAGATACAGGTACACGACCGGCGTCGTGTAAAGCGTCAGGATCTGGCTGAACAGCAGCCCCCCCATGATCGCGATACCCAGCGGGCGGCGTAGCTCGGCCCCATAACCGTTACCCACCACCAGCGGGAGCGCCCCCATGGCGGCGGCAATGGTCGTCATCATGATCGGGCGGAAGCGCAGCAGGCAGGCGGTATGGATGGCGTCATGTGCCGTGCGGTTGTGGTTGCGCTCCTCGGTAATGGCGAAGTCAACCAGCATGATGGCGTTCTTCTTCACGATCCCGATCAGCAGGATCAGCCCGATCAGCGCGATCAGGTCGAACTCCTGCCCCAGCAGGTACAGCGCCAGCAACGCCCCCACACCAGCGGAGGGCAGGGTGGAGAGAATGGTCAGCGGGTGAACATAACTTTCATACAGGATGCCAAGCACCAGATAGACAGCACCCAGTGCCGCCACAATCAACAGCGGTTCGTTACTGGCGGAACTCTGGAACTGGGCGGCGGTGCCTGCAAAATGCCCGTGCACGGTCGCTGGCACCTGCAACCGGGCGATCTCCTCATTAATGATCCGCGAGGCGTCGGACATGGACGCGCCGGACGCCAGGTTGAACGACAGTGTCGCCGCCAGCGACTGCCCCTGATGGTTCACACTAAGCGGCATGGTGGCGGACTGCATGCTGGACACGACCGAAAGCGGGACCATCGTTTCCGCCGTGGAGGAGACGGCTGACCCGCTGGAAGCCCCGCTGCCGCCCGCAAGGCTGTTCTGGATCTGGTTGGCAAAGGACTGGCTGCTGAGCGAGGATGAAGTGGTGGACGTAGTGGAAGAGGATGTCACCTTGATCGTATTGCTCTGCGTGCTGCCGCTGGCGGTCCCGCCCGATGTGCTGACCCATACCTGTTGCAGGATGTCGGCATTGTCCCAGTATTTCGGCAGCACGTTCATCACCACCCGGTACTGGTTCAGCGGGTTGTAGATGACCGAAGCCGCACGCTGGCCAAAGGCGTCATAAATCGTGTTGGAAATCAGTTGCGGGGTCAGGCTCGTCCGCCCCGATACGTCACGGTTGATCATGACATTGGTGGACAGTCCGCCCTGCTGCACGTCTGATGAGACATCCCGCAGTTCCGCATGCTTCTGCAATGCCGCCTGCAGGCGGGGAATCCAGTGATACAGCGTCGCCGCATCATCGCTTTGCAATGTGTACTGATAGGCCCCGTTGGCCTGCCGCCCGCCCGAGGGCAGCAGGCTGGGCAGCATGGCAATGAACTGGCCGCCCACAAGATCATGCGTGCGATGGGTCAGATCGGCCAGTGTCTGGCTGATGGTGGTCTTACGCTGCGCCTTGTCGATCAGGTCAATGAAGATATTGGCCTGGTTGCTGGAATTGCGGCCACCAACAAAGCCGGTCACGCCGGAGACCTGTCCGTTCTCCATAATGTTCTTTTCCACCTGATCGACCTTCGCCAGCATCTCATCGAAGGAGGTGGCCTGATCGGCGACGAGATGCGCCATCATCATGCCGGTATCCTCGGTCGGGAACAGACCTTTGGGCATGATTACGAACAGCAGTCCCATCACCCCGATGGTTACGGGCAGCGACAGCAGCACCAGCCTACGATGGCGCAGGGCCGCCCCCAGTGAGCGGCCATAGGCGTTTTCCACGTAAGCAAAGGCCCGTTCCATCCGCGCTGACAGGCGTGACCAGGAGGTTGGCTGCCGGTCGGCCCGCACCGCGCCCGATGGCAGGATACGCGCGCACATCATGGGCGTAAGCGTAAGCGACAGCACCATGGAGACAAGCACAGTCACCGAAATGGTCACGGCGAACTCATGCAGCAGGCTGCCCATCAGCCCCCCCAGCATGAGAATGGGCAGGAACACCGCCACCAGTGATATGGAAACTGACAGCACGGTAAAGGCCACTTCCTGCGCGCCCTGCAGCACGGCATCGGCGCGGCTCGCCCCCTGTTCCATATGGCGGCTGATATTCTCGATCACCACAATGGCGTCATCCACCACGAAGCCCGTCGCAATGGTCAGAGCCATGAGCGAGAGACTGTCGAGCGAATAGTTCATGAGCTTCATCACGCCAAAGGTCGTGACCAGCGATGCGGGAATGACCAGGGCGGGTACGATGGTCGTGCGCGGTGAACGCAGGAACACCAGCACCACGCCAACCACCAGCAGGACCGACAGGACCAGCGTGCTTTTGGTATCGGTCAGGGCCGCCTGAATGGTGGCGGAGCGGTCCATGCCGACATGCAGTTCCACATCAGCGGGCAGGGCGGCCTTCAGGGTCGGAAACTGCGCCCTGATCTGATTGATGGTCTGGACCACATTGGCCCCCGCACGGGGAAAGACAATGGCCAGAACAGCAGGCTTACGGTTGAAAAATCCGCCATTTTCGACATTTTCCACCCCGTCAGTCACCTGTGCCACGTCCTCCAGCCGCACGGGACGCATGCTGCGATAGGCCACGATCAGACCCTTGAGATCCTGCGCGCCATGAACCTGATCATTGGTCTGCAGGATCAGGCGCTGCCTGCCGCGAATGAGGAACCCCTTGGGCGTATTGGCATTGGCGGAGGACAGGGCAGCACGGATATCCTCGAACCCGATGCCGTATTTGAACAGGGCGAGGGGGTTGAGTTCCACCCGCACGGCAGGCAGCGCCGCCCCACCCAGCATGAGCTGCCCCACGCCACTGATCTGGGACAGATGCTGTTCAAGCACATTGGTCGCCACGTCATAGACCTGCGCGGGCGTTCTGGTGGCCGAAGTGAGCGCAAGAACCATGACCGGCATGCCAGCGGTATTGGCTTCGACATAGGTCGGATTCTGCCGCAGGGTGGCGGGAAGGTCCGCGCGCGCGGCCACGATGGCCGCCTGCACGTCACGCGCGGCGCTGTTGATGTCGCGGGAGGTGTCGAACTGCAGGGCAATGCTGACCTGCCCGGTCACGGATTGCGATGTCATCTCGCTCAGCCCGGCAATCGTGCCCAGATGCCGCTCCAGCGGTTCGGCAATCGTGCTGGCAATCTGCTCGGGCGTGCCACCGGCCTGCTGGGCCTGCACCTGAATGACCGGCAGGTCGACATTGGGCAGATCGGATACAGGCAGCAGCCAGTAGCCGATGGCACCGGCAATCATCATGCCGATCACGATAAGCGTGGTGCCGATCGGACGCTTTATGCACAGGGCGACGATCGACATGTCAGCGTGCCCCCCCGGAAGGCGCGGGCGGCGGGGACGTATGGCGGGCGCGGAAGGCGGCAAAGCGCAGGCGCACCCGCTCCATGAACAGGTAGATGACCGGCGTGGTAAACAGTGTCAGCAACTGGCTGACAGCCAGACCACCCACAATGGCGTAACCCAGCGGCCGCCGCAGTTCCGATCCCGTTCCGGTGCCGATCACCATGGGAATGGCCCCCAGCATGGCGGCCAGCGTCGTCATCAGGATCGGGCGGAAACGCAGCCGGGCCGCCCGGGTTATGGACTGCACGGAATCCATGCCTTCCACCCGTTCGGCCTCCAGCGCGAAATCGATCATCATGATGGCGTTCTTCTTCACGATGCCGATCAGCAGGACGATCCCGATCACCCCCATCACATCCAGCCCGGACCCCGATACCCACAGCACCAGCAGCGCGCCAATGGCGGCCGAGGGCAGGGTGGACAGGATGGTCAGCGGGTGGATGAAGCTTTCATACAGAACACCCAGCACGATATAGACCGCAACAAGGGCCGCCAGTATCAGCCAGGCCTCGTTGCTCATGCTGCCCGCAAACACGGCGGCCGTGCCCTGAAACGATGTCTGCATGGTGGCGGGCAGATGCAGCGATTTTTCCACCCGCTCGATCGCATCAGTCGCAGCACCGAGGGAATAGCCGGGTGCGACGTTGAACGAGATGGTCGATGCCGGAAACTGCGCCACATGGGTAATCAGCAGCGGCGCGGTGGATGCTGTCATACGTGTTACCGTACTCATCGGCACAAGGCCGGATGACGGGTCACGGGTCGGGCCGGACGTGCTTGTGGCCCCGCTGCCGCTGGCGGCAAGATACAGCCTGTCCAGAGCCTCCGGCGTGTTCTGAAGCGACGGTTCGGCCTCAAGGATCACCCTGTACTGATTGGACTGGGTATAGATGGTGGAAATCTGACGCTGGCCAAAGGAATCATACAGCAGATTGTCCACAGTTTCCGGCGTGATCGAGAAGCGTGCGCCCGTGGCCCGGTCCAACGTCACACTGGCCGCCAGTCCCTGCGCCTGCAGATCGGATGTGACATCGGCCAGTGCCGGTTCCCTGCGCAGGGCGTCAGTCAGGCGCGGCACCCATGTGGCAAGGCGGTTCGTGTCGGAATCCGCCACCAGAAACTGATACTGGGTAGCCGATACATTGGTGTTCAATGTCAGATCCTGCACCGGCTGCAGGTAAAGCTGCGTACCGGCTATGGCGGCTGTCTCGCGCTGGATACGCTGCGCCACCTTTGCCGCCGACAGGCTGCGTTTGTCATGTGGCGTCAGGTTGATTTCAAAACGCCCCCGGTTGAGCGTGGTGTTGTCCCCATCCACCCCGATATAGGAGGACAGGCTGACAACATCCGCATCCTTTGCAATCGCTGCTCCCAACTGCTGCTGCAGCTCACGCATCGCATCGAACGAGATGGAGGCATCCATCACGGACACACCCTGAATCACCCCGGTATCCTGTTCAGGAAACAGCCCCTTGGGAATGACAGCCACAAGCAGGCCGGTCAGCGCCAGTGTCGCCACGAACAGGGCAAGTGTCGCCCGCTGGTGACGCAGCACGCGTGTCAGCCCCCGGTCATAGGCATCGATGACCGAGACGATCAGCCGGTCGGTCGTCTGTGCCCAGCGCGGCTTGGTTACGGCGTGGGCCCTGTCCTTGAGCAGACGGGCGCACATCATCGGGACCAGCGTGAGAGAGACCACGGCGGACAGGATGATGGTGACCGCCAGTGTCACTGCGAATTCATAAAACAGCCGCCCGATCACATCGCCCATGAACAGAAGCGGGATCAGCACGGCGATGAGCGAGATGGTCAGCGAGACGATGGTAAAACCGATCTCGCCAGCACCTTCCAGCGCCGCGGTCATCCGGTCACGTCCCATCTCGATATAGCGGGCGATGTTCTCGATCATGACAATCGCATCATCCACCACGAAACCTGTCGAAATGGTGAGCGACATGAGAGAGAGGTTGTCGAGCGAGAAGCCCATCATATCCATCACCGCCAGCGTGCCGATAATGGACAGCGGCACGGACAGCGCCGGAATGACGGTGGCCGATGGATCATGCAGGAACACGAAGATCACGCCCACAACCAGCGCCAGCGCAAGAGCCAGTTCGAACTCCACATCCGCCACGGATGCGCGGATGGTGGTGGTCCGGTCGGTCAGCGGCGTGATGGTGACGCCGCCGGGCATATCCTGCTGCAGTGATGGCAGCGTGGCCTTGATGGCGTTGACGGTGTTGATGATGTTGGCCGAAGGCTGGCGGCGGATGTTCAGGATGATGGCCGGGGTCTGGTTCGACCATCCGGCAAGCTGGGTGTCTTCCGCCCCTTCCACCACCGTTGCGATATCGCGCAGCCTGACCGGCCCCTGACTGGTATCCGACCAGCCGACAACCTGATTGAGTAGCTGGTCAGTACTGGAAATCTGGCTGTCGATATGGATGGTGCGGTTCAGCTTTTTGCCATTGAAGCTGCCGGTGGGTGAATTGACGTTCACGTTGCCGATCGTGGTGCGCAGCGTATCAAGATCAATGCCCAGCGAGGTGGCCTTGGGCACATTCACGCGGACGCGGTAAGCCTTCTTGTTGCCACCGGACAGGGACACTTCACCCACGCCGGAAATCTCGCTGATTTTCTGCTGCAGGCGTGTCGTCACGTAATCCTGCACTTCAGGCAGGGACAGGGTGGTGGACGTGACCCCTAGGATCATGATGGGCGTATCAGCCGGATTGACCTTGGAATAGATGGGCGGCGCGGGCAGGGCGGTTGGCAGCAGGGAATTGGCGGCGTTGATGGCCTCCTGCACCTCCTGCTCGGCAACATCCAGCGACGTGGTCAGCCCGAAACGCAGCGTGATGACCGACGCCCCGGCCGAGGACTGGGATGTCATCTGGTCCAGCCCCGCCATTTCGCCCATCTGCCCTTCCAGTGGCGCGGTGACGGAGGTCATCATTACATCCGCGCTGGCGCCGGGGTAGAAAGTGCGGACTACGATGGTGGGATAATCCACTTCCGGCAGGGCCGAAATCGGCAGGAACCGATAGCCGATCAGACCCGCCAGCATCAGCGCGAACATGAGCAGCGTGGTGGCGACGGGCCGCTGTATGAAAAGACGGGAGAGATTCATTATCCCCCCTGCGTCGTGGTGGCGGGAATGGTGACCTTCGCCCCTGCGTGCAGGCGGTCGATGCCCGATGTCACCACCTGCTCATCCGCCTTCAGGCCGGATGTGACAACGACCGTATCCCCCTGACTGACCCCGGTTTTGACCAGACGCACGGCCACGGTGCTGTCAGGCTGCACCACATACACAAATGAACCATTGGGACCGGACTGGATGGCGCTGGCTGGGGCAAGCAGCACATCATGCTCGGTATCCACCAGAAGGTGGGCATTGACGAACTGGTTGGGGAACAGGTCCTCGTCCTTGTTGGGAAACAGGGCGCGCAGCCGGACCGTGCCGGTCGAGGTATCGATCTGGCTGTCCAGACTGCTGACCGCGCCATCGGTCAGCTTCGTGGTGTCCGTGCTGTCCCATGCCTCGACCGGCAGCGACTTTGCAGTACGCAGCCGTTTCCAGACCATGCCAAGCTTGTCCTGCGGCAGGGTAAAGATAACTGAAATCGGCTGCATCTGCGTCAGGACCGCAAGGCCGCCGGACTGTGCCGCAGTCACATAATTGCCCCGGTCCACCGCACGGATGCCCACACGGCCACTGACCGGCGCTGTGATGTGGCAGTATTCAATGTCCAGCCTGTAGGTATCGACCAGCCCCTGATCGGCTTCCACCGTGCCTTCAAGCTGCTTGACCTTGTACTGCTGGTCCTGTGCCGTCTGGGTATCGATACTGTCGCGTCTGAGCAGCTTCTGGTACCGGACGTTATCCATCCGCGCTTCGTCAAGCTGGGCCTGATCGGCTGCAAGCTGCCCGGAATACTGCTTCAGTTCGGCCTCATAGGGGCGGGGGTCGATGACCGCCAGCAGGTCACCCTCATGCACTTCCTGCCCTTCGGTAAAGAGCACCTGTGTCAGATAGCCTTCCACGCGGTTCTGCACGGTCACATTGGTGACGGGAATAACCGTACCCAGTTCGCTCAGCACCACGGGCATGTCGCCCGATTTTATGATCGCAACAGAGACGGGAATACCTTCATCCACCGCTTTTGTAGCAGCCCGCATCGGATGGGAACCGATCACAAGCAGCGCCGCCAGCAGGGCCATGCCCGTCAGGTTACGGCATCCGGTCGGCATTCCCCGGTCCGTGCGACCGGAAACACCACTCCATGGAACCGTAGACGAAGTAAAATCATCAATACGCTGCATTCTTTTTATATCCGTCTCTGTATTGCCTGGTGGATGCAGGGGCATCAATGCACTGAATGTGTCCGGCTGCGCGCGTGCGTGAACCGCTGCGGGTCAAGGGGCAGGGCGATACACACCCGCAATCCGTGTGGCTGATTGGACTGAAAGTTCAGGCTGCCGCGATGGCGCTGCACGATGTCATGGATGATCGACAGACCCAGCCCCAGCCCACCGTCCGAACTACGGGCCGGGTCCAGCCGCGCGAAGGGTAGCAGGACGACATCGTGCATTTCAGTGGGGATGCCCGGACCATCATCCGCGACCTCGATAATGGCTTCATTGCCATTGCGTCTTGTATCAACCTGCACCGTGCTACCGAATTTGCAGGCATTGTCGATCAGGTTGTTGACCATGCGGGAAACTGCCACCGGCTGGCACAGACAGGTCAGGCCCAGGTCGCCCTGATAGATCACATTCCGGCCGGTCGCCTCGAATTCCGCGCAGACACTTTCCACCAATGCGCCGATATCAACCCGTTCCGCCGGTTCCGTGTCACCCTGACCCTTCAGGAAAGACAGTGCCCCGTTCAGCATCCGGTTCATGAGCCACAGATCATTACGCAGGGCCGCGGGCGAAGCATCCGCCCCCCCCATTTCAATCCGCATGGACAGGCGGGTAAGCGGCGTGCGCAGGTCGTGGCCAATCGCCATAAGCATGCGGGTGCGCTCCTCCGCTGCTGCCGCGATACGGGCCTGCATGCGGTTGAAGGCGCGGGCCACGCGGCGCAGTTCCACAGGCCCCTGTTCCGTCAGCGGTTCGGGCGTAATGTCATAGCCAAAGGTTTCCGCCTTATTCGCAAGTACCTTAAGCGGGCGGTTGATGCGCCACAGGCTCCACAACGACAGCGTGCCCATTATGACCAGCAGCGACAGGAACGACACGATCAGCGGCAGCGTTGCACGCATGAGCTGGGGCAGGTGATGATTGATCCCGTTATGGGCGGTAATGAATATCCCCTCGCGCGGCATGTCGATATGGGTGGAGGTCATACCGCTGGAATCCGCGGCACAGGTGGATTCCTTGATGACAGCATTCCGGTTGTTCATCTGCGCCTTGAGGATACGGCGCAGCAGGACCGAAAAATGTTCGGTCGGAATGGGCACGCAGGGGAAGGGGCCGGTCGTCTGGAACGATACATCCGGCGTAGACATGCCACGTGCAATTACTGCGCGTATTTCGGGCGGGCCTGCACGCAATGCGTCAATGGCGGTCTCAATGGCCAGCGCGTTTGGCCATGGTCCTTCGGGCAGGGGCGGCACGGTTGGCCGCAACACAAATACCAGAAAGGCAACAACAAAAATGGTGACCATCATGCTGGAAATCACGATCGCAACCATCTGCCCGTAAACGGTGCGGGGCAGTAGGGAAAAGCGGGTTTTCATCGGTCGGCAGCCCCCTTGTGGGACGCTGCCGGGCCTGGGTCGAACACATAGCCGTCGCCACGTACCGTCCGCAGCATCTCAAGCTGGCGACCGCCATGGGCCAGCTTGCGCCGCAGGCGGCTGACAAGCAGGTCAATGGTGCGTTCTTCAACGGCCCCCGGCATATTATAGAGCAGTTCAATAATCCGCTGCCTGCTCAGCAATTCCCGCGCATGGTTCCACAATAGCAGGAGAAGGTCGGTTTCAGCCCCGGTCAGGGTCATGCGTATGCCCTCCGTACTGTAAAGGGCGCGTTTTTCCGGAACGAAAGTCCAGTTTCCGAAGCTGTAGCCATGCTTTGGTTCGTGCGTGACAGCGACTACGGTACCCGACGGGCGACGCAGGACTGCCCGGATGCGGGCTGCAAGCTCCCCAAGATCGAAAGGCTTGCTGACGTAATCGTCCGCCCCGAGATCAAGCCCCGCAATCCGGTCACGGACATCGGCCAGAGCCGTAACCATGATGATGGGGGCAACGCTCCGCTCGCGGATCAGGCGGCAGATGGCATGGCCACTTTCCTGCGGCAGCATGAGATCAAGCAGGACAATATCAGGCGTGCGCCCAGCAAGGACGGCCAGCACCTCCGTCGCCGTCATGGCGGACGCTACCGCATAACCCTGCTGTGACAGGAAACGTGTCAGCAGGTTGCGGATATCCATGTCATCTTCCACAACAAGGACGAAATTCCGCCCTTTTTCAGCCGGGGAAACACCTGTTCCCTGCCTGTATGGAAGATCATGGCCTGACTGCCCTGCTATCAATCCGATACTCCGCGCCATTACATTCGCATTCATTCGATGGGGCAAAGTATAATCATGCCGTCACTCCGGCCTAGCAGATAGAAGCGGGGAGGAATGTTTATTTCAAAAATGACAAAAAAAGCATGAGAATTAAAAGAAAGTTTATGTGATATTGTATGTAACGGATTAATTCATTTTGTATTTATTTTGTACAATCCCCCAGAGGCAGTACCAGAAAAGGAAGGATGAATACTCTGCGTGTTTCAGCATCACCCGGTGGGCATACAGTTCACTTCCGCACTTTGCAGCGTCGCAGACATGACAGCGGGCCATGTCACTTCATGACGCCGACAACCACCGCATCAAGGCAATGGGCGGCCCAGCGCCGCATTAATGGAAGCCACAACTCATCTGCGATGAAAGCGATCCCTGTTTGATACCTTTGCGGCGAAACTCCCGCCGGTCACGATGCTTTATAGCGGCATAAAGCATGATTCATGGCGCCCGAAAGGACAGCCCATGTCACGCCTCCGCAGCTTTACCTGCCGCCGACTGCCCGAAAATACGGCAGGTTATGGAGGACAGGCATTGCATCACGGGCACAGCAGGCAAGAAGAACCCGGCAGCCATCCCGATGCATCAGATAAAGACAGTCACAGCGTAAGATAACTTACATAATCCCAACAGCAGGTGTCGCCATGGTCGCACGGGCAAGCTGGAAAGGTATTCTTGCGATCGGGGAACTCACATGTCCGGTTGCCCTCTATGCGGCAGTCCCGGCTTCCGAACGGGTTACCCTGCATCTGATCAACCGTCGCACGGGCAATCGGGTGCATCGCCACTATATCGACAGCAAGGACGGCACTGAAGTGGACCGGGACGATCAGGTCAGGGGCTACGAGACGCAAGATGGCGAGATCATTCTGCTTGAGCCCGGGGAAATCGCCACCGCCGTTCCGGACAGCGACAGAAGGCTGGCGCTTTCCGCCTTCGTGCGATGCAGCGAAGTTGACGATGTCTATCTGGACCGGCCCTATTACCTCTGCCCGGCGGAACCGGCGGCAGGAGCGACCCTTGCACTGATCCACGCCAGTCTTGCCCGCCAGAAGGTCGCGGCCCTGACCACCACAGTCCTGTTCCGTCGCGTGCGGACGTTGCTGATCCGGGCGCACGATGACAGGCTGATTGCAACAACGCTGAACTTTGATGATGAAGTCCGCCCGGCACAGGACGCTTTTCGCGATATTCCGGGCCGGAGACTGTCGCGGGAAATGCTGGATCTGGCAGCCCATATCATTGAAACGAAAAAGGGGCATTTCACACCGGCAGACCATACCGACCGTTATGAGGCCCTTCTTACGGATCTGGTACGGGCAAAACTGGCCGGCAAAAAGCCCCGACCCGCACGGCGTCCGGCAGCAGGCGGGGTCGTCAGTCTGCTGGACGCCCTGCGTGAAAGTGCCGGCATGCCAGAAAGTGGCACACCATCGCCCCACAGGGACCAAAACAGTCCCCGCCCATCCCGTACCCGGCGTAGGGCAGGCTGACCGTGTCGCTCGATACCTATCGCCAGAAGCGCGACTTCCACAAAACGCACGAACCAGCAGGCGAAGGGCAGCAGGTGGCAGGACAGCACTTCGTTGTCCAGAAGCATGATGCCCGAAGACTGCATTATGATTTTCGTCTTGAACTGGATGGCGTGCTGAAAAGCTGGGCTGTAACCAGAGGACCAAGCCTTGTGCCGGGTGAAAAGCGTCTGGCCATCCAGGTGGAAGACCACCCGCTGGATTATGGTGATTTTGAAGGCACTATCCCCGCAGGCCAGTACGGGGGCGGCACGGTGGCCATATGGGATCGGGGCACATGGACCCCGGCAGGAGACGCAGGACAGGGTCTGGCCAAGGGGCATCTTGATTTTGAACTGCACGGGCAGAAGCTCACCGGGCACTGGCATCTGGTCCGGATGAAAGGCAGGCCACGCGACAGGCATGACAACTGGCTTCTGATCAAGGCCGATGATGAGGCCGCCCGTAGTGCGGATGATCCCGATATCCTCAAAGAACAGCCCCTGTCGGTCAAAAGCGGTCGGACCATCACCGAAATTGCGCAGGGCATGCCGCCTTTCCCAAGGATAGATAAAGCAGAAAAAACGCCGGTTTCTTCATCCCGGGCACCAGCCATACCGTCAGGAGAGCAGCACGGGGTGGATGGCGGATAACCGGCTTCGCATGCTGCCTTTCGCGGTGTCCGGGACGACAGACCGGCTGAGGAGATCATTCGTGAGATGCCAGTCATGGACACATCATCGGCCCAGCCCGAAAAACAACCTGCACGCACTGTCACCCTGACCCATCCCGACCGGGTTTACTGGCCCGATGCCGGTATTACCAAAGCAGGGCTGGCCGACTACTATACGGCGGTATGGCCCCGTATCGCGCCGTTTATTATCGACCGGCCACTTGCGCTGCTGCGCTGCCCGGAGGGGATGGAAGGACCGCACTTTTTCCAGAAAAACGCATGGAAAGGCATGAACGCCCATATCGTGCCGCTGGATGACCCGATGGGAGATGCCGCGGGGCATCTGATCGGGATTCATGAGCTTGATGGCCTTATGGGGCTGGTGCAGGGGGCAACGCTGGAAATTCATCCGTGGGGGGCGTCCTGCCGCGACTGGGACCATCCCGATACACTGGTCATGGACCTTGATCCGGGGGAAGGGGTTGAGTGGCAGGCCGTCATCACGGCTGCGCAGGAAGTGCGCGAACGGCTTGAAGCCAGTGGCCTGGCTGCATTCGTCAAGACGTCCGGGGGCAAAGGGCTGCATGTGGTCGCGCCTTTGCAACCCGCAGCCGACTGGGATACGGCAAAAACCTTCTCCCACACCATGGCGCAGGCGATGGCAGCCGACAGTCCGGACCGCTTTGTCGCGACTGTGTCCAAAGCGAAGCGCCATGGCAGAATCCTGATTGATTACCTGCGCAATCAACGGGGCGCGACCTCCGTATCCCCCTATTCAACGCGTGCCCGCACCGGTGCCCCGGTCTCGATGCCTGTTGGGTGGGAAGAACTGGATACGATTACCGGTCCGGCGCAATTCACGGTAAACAACGCCATGGAACGGCTTGCCTCACTCCGCACGGACCCGTGGAAGGATTTTCCAGCGGCGCGTCAGCCGATCACGACAGCAATGCTTTCCCGGCCGGATCATTAGGAACCGTTCCTGTCAGATGATTTGAGGCTTGCCCTGAGCGTATCCATGATGCTCACGATTTTTTCTTCCGCCGGTGGTTCGGACCGCCTGACTGGCCTGATTCTGCGCGACCGTCTGCGGGCATCAATGATTCCCTTCAGGCGCGCCTGCACCGGATCATGGACCATGGCCGCATTCCAGGGACGGGTAAGCCCGGCTATGACCTTCCCAAGCTGCGCAATATCCTGCCTGTTCGGGGCGGGGATGCCCCCCGCCGGAAGGGAATCCGCCGGATCGCGCATGTCCACACCGTAGCGGAGCGTCCATACCACAATCCCGTTATCCCTTGGCTCCAGCAATACGGCATGTTCCCGTCGATAAAGAACCAGCCGCGCAATGCCGACCGTGCCGGTATGCCGCATGGCATCACGGATGACGGTGAAGGCTTCGGTGCCGATTTCATCATCCGGCAGCAGATAATGTGGCGTATCGTACCAGACCCAGCCAATCGCCTCCCTATCCACAAAACATTCGATATCAATGGTACGGGTGCTTTCCAGCGCAATGGCGTCGAGTTCGTCGTCCTCCAGCACAACATACTGGTCATCACCGCACGGATAACCCTTTACAAGATCACCATCATCAACCGGCGTACTGGTTACGGCATCCACATACTGAACGAACACCCGGTTTCCCGTCTGCCGGTTCATCATATGGAAGCGGATACGCTCGGCTTCCGTTCTGGCCGGTATCAGGGATACGGCGCAGGTTACGAGGGAGAGCCTGAGATGCCCAGCCCAGAACGGCCTGCCTGCCATTGTCCAGTCCCTCCCGCTCATGCCGCCTGATTCTGATGCCTGACCGGGTGGCGCGTTGCATATCCCTGATCGGCATCCTGTTCGTGGGCAGGGCGCTCGCTCCCGCCCCGACGCCGCCGGGTTCTCAACCGCGCCAAGCGGGAACGCCGCCACGTATCTGGTCGGCCGGGACAGGTATTCCGCTATTGCTTTTCGTTTTCCCGGCGCGTTTCAGCGGCTTTCCGGGCGGAAGCGGAGCGTTCCTCCGCCGGGCGATGGGCTGAGGCTGCCCCGCCGATCTTTCCGCCCCTGCGGGAGGGTTCGTGCGTTACGGCATGCCCCCTGCCTGAGCCACTTTTCTTGCCGCCGCCGGTCTCCTTGTTGACTGTGGCCCAGGCGCGGCGCTCGGCCTCCTCCTCGCCGATACCACGCTGCTCGTAGCTTTCCTCGATATGTTGGGCCTGTCGCTTCTGTTTGTCCGTATAAGCGGACTTGTCTCCACGTGGCATGATCCATGCTCCCGTTTCCCGCGAGTGACAGGGGTGCCGTTTGGGGAGACGGAGAACCCCTTTGCAATGACAATGTCGGCTGACAGGAAAAGTTTTCGCAATGGCCGGCATGGTATGGGGAAGAAAACCGTTTCGAGTGTAAGGGGCGGAAGGCAGGCTCCGGACAGTCGTGTTTGTGTTACATTTCGCAAAAATGGTATCCTGCCGACCTGAAGCTCTTCTATCGCTATTGCGGGGCAGGAGGTGTAGAAACACCCTTTCATCCAGATGGAAGATCCATATGACGACCCTTCGCCGGAATATTCCCATTTCACCCGAAATGGATCAGTCCGCCCGCATATACCTTGCTACCAACCGGGGAGGCCGTTTCGATCGTGAAGAGGGGGTAAATCGAAGGATTTCATCATAATGACCGACACCTGCAAGGTCTTGATGATCTTCCCGCTTTTCAATGCAAATTCGTTCTGGAATTACAAGGAAGCCTGCGATCTGTCCGGCGCGCGCTATCCTGCCGCACCGCTTGGCCTGATTACCGTTGCGGCCCTGCTGCCCAAAAACTGGGAAGTCCGGCTGGTCAATCGCAATACCGAGCAACTGGACGATGACGATTTCGGCTGGGCCGATATCGTGATGACCGGCGGCATGCTGCCGCAGCGCAACGATGCCCTTCATATCATTGAAATGTGCCGTGCCGCCAACAAGCCGGTGGTGGTTGGCGGTCCCGATGTCACATCCAGCCCGGCGCTATACGCGGCCGCGAATTTTCAGGTTCTGGGCGAAGCCGAGGAAATCATGGTTGATTTCATCGCGGCCTGGCGCAGGGGAGAGCGCGAAGGTGTGTTTGAAGCCCCGATGGGCAAGACGGACGTTACAAAAAGCCCGCTGCCCCGCTTCGACCTGCTGAAACTGGACCAGTACCTGCATGTCGGCGTCCAGTTTTCGCGCGGGTGCCCGTTCAGTTGCGAATTCTGCGATATCATCGAACTGTATGGCCGGGTCCCGCGCACCAAGACGAATGCACAGGTCATGGCCGAACTCGATGCCCTGTACGCGCTTGGCTATCGCGGACATGTGGATTTTGTCGATGACAACCTGATTGGCAACAAGAAGGCCCTCAAGAAATTCCTGCCCGACCTGAAACGCTGGCAGAACGAGAAGAACTTTCCCTTCGAGTTCTCGACCGAGGCATCGATCAACCTTGCCGACGATGCCGACCTGCTGCGCAGCCTGTCCGACACCAATTTCTTCGCCATCTTCGTCGGCATCGAAAGCCCGGATACGGACTCCCTCGTGCTTATGCAGAAAAAGCAGAACACGCGCCGCAGCCTGCAACAGAGCATCGAGACGATCCACAAGGCGGGCATTTTCGTCAATGCAGGCTTCATCGTCGGCTTCGACAGCGAAAAGGGCAGCGTCGCTCAGGGTATGATCGACTGTATCGAGGATACGTCCATACCGGTCTGCATGGTCGGCCTGCTTTACGCCCTGCCTACGACCCAGTTGACGCGCCGCCTGCTGGCGGAAGGACGTCTTTTTTCCGGCAGTGAACAGACGCAATCAGGCGACCAGTGCACGGCGGGCCTGAACTTCGAGACCAGGCGCCCGCGTCGCGACGTGCTGAATGACTACAGGACGGTTCTCAAGGCGATCTATGATCCGGTTGCCTATTTCGGTCGTGTGCGCAGGCTTGGCCGCATGCTGAAGCGCGAGCGGACCCATAAAATGGTGAAGGGTGATCTGCGCAGCTTCATCCGGCTGCTGTTCCGGATCAACCGGGCCGGACCGGGAACCGCAGGGCAGTTTTGGCGCATGCTGCTGGACTGCGCCCTGCACAACCCCAAGGCGCTGCCCTATGTGGTGATGACGAGCGCCCTTTACCTGCATCTTGGTCCATTTTCGCGGCAGGTTATCAAGGAAATCGATCAGGAAATCGGGAATGTGGATTCAGGACGCTGGCAGGCCCCGCCGTCCCTCCAGCCCGTCCAGCCCCTGCAGCCAATCGAGGCGTAACTTTTGTACTGCATGAAATAAAGTAGCCCTTTGGAAAGGGGAGCATCCCCCCGGATGCCCCCTTTCCGAAGAACGGATTATCCCTACGGTTTCCATATCGAAAATGGGGCCGGAAGGGGAGCTGTATCCGAACGTTCTGCTGTGGCTTGCGGATAAATGCGCAAATGATCCTGCGGGCAAGCCCCCAGCGGGTATCACGCAAAACCGCCCCGACTACATGGCCACAGCCGATGAAAAGGGCAGCCAGCCTCAGTTCAGATGTATCTTATCCACCGTGGGGGTCGCGGGCTGTAATGGCCGATTCACCAGACGGAAGTACAGCCGCGAAATCTGGCCTGACAGTTGCGCGCCTCTGGTCCGGGCATGAAGGTCGATATCGACCCCACGGGCATTTTCCATAACAATCCCGGTCGTACCATGATGGACGGTAAGGGTTCCGCCAAGCGTCCAGTATGTACCGTTGAAATCCTGCACGCGTCCCAGATTGTGGACACATCCGCGCCCGGACAGGGAGATGCTGCCTATGCTCGGCATTCCGCCACCACGCACCGTAAACGCGTAAACATGTTCACCAGCGGACAATGCGCCATGGCCCCACAGATATCCGACACCCGCACTGATCTGGCGCGCGGATATATCCATAACTGCATCGGTTGGCGCGCAGTGCGTCTGGGCCTGTGCCTTATCATAAAGGGGCAGCGACCCCATAAGAAAACACAGGCCAATAGTCCGGGATAGATTCATTGCATATGAGGCCCCGACAGGCGTCGTCACATCATACGACTTCTCCTGCCTGATATGGTCGAAACAAGGATCATTCCATTACTGAACGATCCCGTATCGTTCCTTATGGGGCAGCAGTCATACTGTCAATATGAAATGAAATATCCTCCCGTGCTGCCATATCCGCCCTACAGGACGGGAGAGGGGACCCGGTGAATTCCTGTGAAAATACGGATGAATAGATACAGACCGACAGGATAGCGATGGGCGCTGAAGGTCACACGAGACGTATCTCTCAAAATCTTACGGACAACAGCCGAAGGACACAGGCTACCCGTTCACCGTAACTGGGACTGTCCTATTTTTCCGGCCCGTCCGATATCGCCGGAAAAGTCTGCCGAGAAGAGCGGGCGGTTACATTTCTTACGGCATTCCCGACACGGAACCATTCCATCGTATGTTTGAGAAGGAAGGCCCGTATCGAAAACCCATGCAGTTCCCGCTACTGCAAAAGCATGTACCCCTGACTACACAGCATGGATTTCCCATACGAGCCGACCGACTACATCAATCCGGGCCAGATAGCACGCCATGGCATGCAGGTACCCTGTCTATTGTAATTATTGAAGATAACCCCAATTAATTAACGTATGGGCCTACTATTCTCTCAAGGAATCCTGGGCACTGCGGCCGCCACTTCAGGGGATGTGGCCAGCAAACCAGCCGCATGAAAACTGTCAGCTATCCTCTGCTGCCCTGCGATCACTTCGGGGGTCATGGGTAGCAGGCCGTAATGCAGTTTCGCAACCGAACGGGCAACGACTTCCGCGGGCAGTCCTGTGCTGTGGGCCAGCAGGGCGATGACATCGTCCCTGTGGTTCGTCGCCCAGTCATCGCATTGTGCGATCGCCGCAAGAATGGCGCGCACCAGATCCGAACTCTCCTCGAAAAATCCCCGACGGGCGAGATAGAACTGGGTGCCGCCATTCACGTCATCGCCGGTCGCAATGACACGGGTATCGGCATTGGCCCCGGACAGATACGGGTCCCAGATTGCCCATGCGTCGACCTGTCCTGTCTCAAAAGCCGGTCGCGCTGCGGCAGGCAGAAGATAGGATACCGATATATCGTTCAGGCTCAGGCCATATTTGCGCAGGGCGGCAACCAGAAGCCAGTGGGCATCCGCCCCCCGGGTCACCGCAACACGCTTGCCCTTCAGATCAGCCACCGAGTGAATGGGGCTTGATGAGGGAACAATGATGGCCTCGCTGGTGCCAGTCGGGGCTTCATGCCCGACATAGACCAGAGCGTCGGGCGAGGCCGCCTGCACGAAGACGGGCGGCAGGTCCCCCGTCTGCCCGAAATCCAGCGCGCCGGCCACCAGCGCCTGCAACAGCGGCGGCCCGGCAGGAAACAGCGCCCATTCCACCGACACCCCAAGGGGACGCAGCGCATCCTCAAGAAATCCCCTGTTTTTCAGCAGGACAAGCGTGCCGTATTTCTGATAGCCAATCCGAACGGTCCGGGACGCGGCATGGACGCGCCGTGCCATACCGGCCATGATCCCCTGCGCCACGAATGCGGCCAGAACGCGACGTCTCGAAAATAACACTTTCTGCCTTCCTTCCATTATTGCGCGTCTGACGTGTCAGTCATCGTGAACACCCAACGCATCCAGCAGCGTCTGGCGGAACTGTTCGAACTGCGGGTCGGTGTGCCGTCTTGGCCGGTCGAGGGGGATAGCCAGATCCGTCCTGATACGTCCGGATTCCAGAACCACCGCCCGGTCCGCCAGCAGCACGGCCTCATCGACATCATGGGTGACAAGGAGCACGGCGCAGCGATGGCGCTGCCATAGCCCGGCAACCAGACGCTGCATCCTGAGCCGGCTCAGCGCGTCCAGTGCCGCGAACGGCTCGTCCAGCATCAGCAGGTCCGGCTCCCGCACCAGCGCCCGTGCCAGCGCCGCGCGCTGGGCCTCGCCCCCCGACAGCGTAAGCGGCCAGGCTTCGCTACGGTGGGCCAGCCCCACTTCCTGCAGGACCGCTTCGGCACGCGCACGGACCGAAGCGTCCTTTTTCTGTCCCAGCACCACGTTCTGCCATACACGCCGCCAGGGCAGGAGCCGGCTTTCCTGAAACACGACCGCCACATCATCGGGACGGTGGACCGAACCTTCCGTGACCGGGTCAAGTCCTGACAGCATACGCAGTAACGTTGATTTCCCCGATCCGCTCCGGCCCAGAAGCGCGACGAATTCGCCCGGCGCGATATGCAGGTCCAGCCCGTCGAGCACCGCCGGACCATTGGCGAACCGGCGGGTGAGGCCGGTGACCGTCACGGCGGCGTCGGCAGCATTGACCATGGGTCCGGGTCGCGTCTGTGCGGGGGAGGAAAGGGTGCTCATGCGTTCTCTCCCCGTCGCGGCGAAAGCGGACGCCAGGCCAGCAGCCACGTTTCCAGCCCACGGACCAGATTATCCGACAGCAGGCCCAGCAGGCCGTACACCATCAGCCCCACCAAAATGATGTCCGTGCGCAGAAAATCTTCCGCATCCATCATCATGTGCCCGATGCCACTTTCGGCGTTGATCTGTTCGGCCACGACAAGCATCAGCCACGCGACCCCTACGGCATAACGCACGCCGACCAGCAGGTCGGGCAGGGCCGCCGGAAGAACGACATCACGAACCGTCTGCCCCCGCGAAAGCCCCAGCGTCTGCGCCATTTCCAGCAGTTTCGGATCAACCGTGCGGATGCCCTTATGAAAATTCAGATAGACGGGAAAGGTCGCGCCGAGCGCCACCAGAAGTACCTTTGACGTCTCCCCGATCCCGAACCACAGGATGAACAGCGGCACCAGCGCCAGCACCGGCAGCGTACGCATGATCTGCAGCGGGGCGTCGACAATATCCTCGCCGATACGCGACAGGCCGGAAATCAGGGCAAGGACCATGCCCGCCAGCAGCGCGATCGACAGTCCCGACACCGCGCGAAGCAGGGAGATGCCAAGATTGGCCTCCAGCGTACCATCGCGCATCAGCGACCATGCCGTCGTGACGATCTGGGCTGGCGAGGCGACGAGATGCGTCGAGAGAATACCCACCGAACAGCTACCCTGCCACAACGCCACAAGCGCCAGCGGCGAAACGTAACGCGCAATATCGCGCCATCGGGGCAGGCGGCCGTGTCGGGACAGAAGGCCGGACAGCACATCCGTTGACAGACCATGCGTGTGGATACCAGTAGGCTGGGATGCCTTTAACATACGATCACCCGCTGTAGTTTTTAATCTATATCATCATTACCAATGATGGAATTGTTCCACATCAGTGATCGTAGTTCAATTGGTTTTCACATTTAATATGATTAAATTAATCGAGATCGCACCATTCCAACATTATCTCGCATACACACATGCCTTTCGCCGCGCAGATCAACCGATATTAAAACGATTCGTATTGTCATATTGACTCACATCCGAACTTATGAACGATTATCTGTAGTGGTAATAATATATGCACATATGATTCGTTTATTTCGAGGGATGCAATGCGCGCCATACCGGACGGACAGCAGAATTTACGATGGCCATCATCGGACAGGCGTCTGGTCGCGCATTGTTCCCTGGCCTTCTCGCTGCTGGTGACGACGGGCGTCATCAACCCCGGCCATGCCGCCGACAGCCCGAGCAATCCGCAGCGCGCCCCGAAAGCCGTAAAGTCCCATTCCCCGGCAACGCGCAGCACGAACGCCGTGATCGCTACGCATCCCGAGGAAATGAAGGTCACTGCCACGCGCTCCCTGTCGCGGCGTCAGATCCTTGCACGGCAGAACGACCCCGTGGCTGTGACGACCATCACCGAACACGATCTGCAATCCCACCAGATCACCAACATACAGCAGGCTGTGAAACTGCTGCCCGCGGTCTCGCTTCAGGTCACCAATCCCCGTAACACGGCCATCAACGTGCGCGGCCTTGGCAATTTCAGTTCCAGCGCGCAGGACGGGCTGGAAAACGGTACGGCTGTCTATATCGACGGCGTGTACCAGACACGGCCCGGCGCCGTACTGGGCGACATCAGCGATCTGGCAGGCATGGAGGTTCTCAAGGGCCCGCAGGCTACGCGTGGTGGGGTGGATAACGATGGCGGCGCGATCAACATCACCACGCTCGCGCCGTCCTTTACGCGGGGCTACTCCGTCACCGGCGATTATGGCAGTTACAATACCGCCAATGTCCGGCTACGGGCCACCGGCCCGATCGGCAGCAGCGACAAGGTCGCCTATAGCCTGTCCGGATTTTCGATCAATCATGACGGTTATATAAAAAACGTCACGACAGGGCGGGATTATCAGGATTATCACGATATTGGCGTAAAGGGGCAGATACTGGCAGTTCCCACTGACAGGCTGACAATCCGCCTGATCGCCGATTATTCGCATCTTAAGGAAAGCTGCTGCGTCACACCTTTTTCCACGGCACTTACCCACTATGCCAACGGGGCGGCCGTGGTGGGAAATTACTGGCAACGCGCTGCCTTTGCGGGGGCTGAGACGCTGCCCGCCCATGGCGTCCGTGACATGCAGGTGGCCCTGCCATCTACCGGCAGTCAGGCCGTGGATCAGGAAACGTACGGTGTCTCGCTGGATGTTACCTATCGGTTGCCGCATGGGTGGAAACTGGAAAATACCGCGGCATGGCATTCATGGCTGTGGTACCCGCATAACGGATTTTCCGGTGGTCTTGGCACCATACCGGGGTTGCGGACGCTGACCGCTGGCAACAATCAGGTATATGAACAGCACGCCACGGAAGAACTGAAGATATCGTCCCCCGAAGGACGCCGTTTCCACATATCCGCCGGTGCTTTCTACATGTATGAGGAAGTGCCGGATTACACGCGCTGGCAGATTTCCGCGCAGGGCGCAAAGTATTATGGCTACGGCCTGTCGCCTGCCGTGTACAATTCCGCCTATAATGGTGCGCTGTTCAGATCATCGGATAATCCGATCACCAACGATCTTGCGGGCTATGTGCGCGCGAAATACGACATTACATCGAAACTCTCCATTGAAGGGGGATTCCGGTATTCCTTTGTCACCAAGTCAGGCAGCTATACATCAACCATCGTCAACTCATCCAACCCGTCACTTGCTGCGGGGGTGCTGGGGGCGGCGACGTCCTATCACGCATTCCATCGGGAAAGCGAACCCAGCGGCACGCTAAGCCTTGTGTACCGTCCAACCGGCAATAATCTGGTCTATGCCACCTACAGTCGCGGATTGAGGAATGGCGGGATCAATCTGGTCAGCCTGAACATCGCGCAGGGCGCCAATCCGGACGTGAAACCGGAACTCGACGACATGTTCGAGGTCGGAAGCAAGAATGCGTTTTTCAACAAACGGCTCGTGGTCAATTTCGATGCATTCTGGAACAACGTGCATGATTACATCACCAGTGCCGCATATTATACTTCGGCTGGCACCACGATTTCATATCTGACAAACGCCAAACACGTTGTTTCGCGCGGGCTGGAACTTGAAACACGCGGCACCATCCTCCCCGGGCTGGAGGGCCGCCTGTCCGCATCCTATACCGATGCCTTCTTCGCATCATTCAATAACGCGTCCCATCCGCTGGAATCTTCCAACGTGTCAGGACTGTACAGTCTGACGGGAAACCAGATTCCGCTGAATTCCCGATGGAACCTGTCCGCCGGGCTGGAATATACTACGCATCTCAGAAACATCGGCAATGTATCCGGTCGGTTCTGGCGGCAGCTCGTGTTCTTTGTTGGTGCGGATTATACCTATCGCAGCAGCTATTATGCCGACGCATCCGAATCTTCCTATACGCGCATAAGGCCGTACGGGCTGCTGGATGGTCATATCGGCATACGGCCTGAATCGGGCAAATGGGATCTCAGTTTCTGGGGACATAACATGCTGGACAAGCGGTATTTCATTACCATGACACCCCTTGCCGCCGGAGCCGTATTTTACGGGCAACTCGGCGACCCGGCGATGTTCGGTGGTGAATTCAGCTATCGTCTGTAGTGTCGGGGAAATCGTTCACGACGTTCATTACCGGCGGGAAGCCATAACGTGACTGCCCCGCCGGTCCAGCAACCGTAATCGCCCATCACAGGGAATTCTGCCTCCAGAGTGCATTTTTTCTCACCGTAGAATAAAATTCGTGATGGCATCGGTCAGCTTGCCAAAGGGAGGCTTAAGAAGCGTGGCGGCATTGAAACGACCCTGCCGGTAAATGCCCCGGGGATGGGTAAGAGCCATGAAGCCTTCTTTCCCATGATACGCGCCGATCCCGCTATCCCCCACGCCACCGAACGGCAGGTCGTCCTGCGCATAATGCAGCAACGTACCGTTAATGGTCACACTCCCCGATACCGTGCGCTTCAGCACCCTGTCCCGGTCAGCGCGCTTTCTGCCGAAGTAATACAAAGCCAGAGGTCGGGGGCGGGCGTTAATGAAGGCGATCGCTTCATCGAGTGTCTGATATGTCAGTACAGGCAGGACAGGCCCGAAGATTTCCTGCTGCATGACCGCCATTTCTGCTGTGACGCCCAGCAGCAGAACCGGGGCGAGGACATGACTGGATGCTGAGTTGCTGCCCATCCGGATGACGCGCGCGCCGTGTTCCTCGGCATCGCGGACCAGAGCAGTAAGCCGCTCGTAATGATGCTGGTTCAGGATGGCGGTGTAATCGGGTGAACCAGCGTAACCGCCCGGATGAAGCTTTTCCACAGCGGCCTGATACGCCGTGGCGAAAGCGTGTTGATCCGCTTCGTGAACCAGCACGTAATCCGGTGCGATACAGGTCTGTCCCGCATTGGTCAGTTTGCCGAATGCCACCCGATCCGCCACAAGCGGTATGGTAAAACCGGGCTCAATCACTACCGGTGACTTCCCGCCGAGTTCAAGCGTCACCGGGGTCAGGTTGTTTGCGGCCGCAGCGGCGACCTTCTTTCCCACCGCCGTACTACCGGTAAACAGGATATGGTCAAAGGGCAGGGCGGAGAACGCGGCACCCAGTTCGGCATCCCCCGTCACGACGGACACCTGTTCCGGCGCAAAAGCAGCCTGCACGATCTGTCCGATCACAGCCGATGTGGCGGGTGTGAGTTCCGATGGCTTGACCATGGCGCGGTTGCCAGCAGCAATCGCGGTGGCCAATGGTACAAGAGCAAGGGATAGCGGATAATTCCATGGCGCGATAATGCCCACCACGCCAACGGGCTGATGGATCACCCACGAACGACCCGACCGGAAATAGGCGGAAACGTGGCGGCGTTCCGGCTTCATCCACTGTCCCAGATGACAGATCATATAATTGATCGACTGCACCAGCGGAATCAGCTCCACAATTGCGCTTTCGCGTTCCGATCGCTGGCCAAAATCCGTTTTCAGGGCGTGCGTGATGTCCGTCCGCCGCTTCAGGATTTCAGATTTCAGGCGGCGCAGATCGGCCCGGCGCTGCTTCAGGACGGGCGGTCCGTCATTGACGAACGCAGCCCGCTGACGGTCGAGGATACGGCGCAGGTCATCGGGGGTAACATTTGCTGAAACAGTATTGGACATTGCGACCTCCATGTTTACAGGAGAAACTTATGCAGGCAGGATATGGAGTAGAATGATCCGGTGTCAACGAAAGTTTCTTCTGTAAACATGGCTATCGCGAATGAGTGAAACGACAGACCGTCCCTATCATCATGGCGACCTGCGCCGCGCCCTGATCGACACGGCCCTTGGCATACTGGCCACGGATCAGAACTGGACCTTTACCCTGCGCGAGGTTGCCCGCCGCACCGGTGTCAGTCACGCTGCCCCCTACAAGCATTTCCGCGATCGCGAGGACCTGCTGCGGGAACTGGCGCGGATCGGTTTTATCCGGCTGGGACAGGGCATGACGGAAGCCGTGGGGGCAAAGGGTCTTTCCGTGCGTGAAAAATTCATTGCCGGAGCCGGGGCCTGTATTGATTTCGCACTCCACAATCCCGGCCTTTACCGCCTGATGTTCAGCGCGGACGCGGACAAGACGGCGGACACGCACCTGCATGACGCAGCCATGGACACTTTCGGAATCCTTTTACGCCTTCTGGAGAAGGGGCAACAGAACGGCAGTTTCCGCCCGGCTGCCATCAGCGCACTGGCGGCGGCAAGCTGGGCGCAGGTACACGGGCTGGCCATGCTGGCCATCAATGGCCAGCTTCTTGAAGAAAAGGTAGGAATGGAGCCAGTCCGTGCGGCGCTGGACGTGCTGCTGGATGGCTTATGTCAGCGGGATGGTCGTACAGGATCAGTTTATGATCCGGAACCATATCCAAAAGTAATATAATGAAATTGATACCTGCATCTTTTGACGCCAAATTTTAACTACATCATAAGGCATTTCAAACAGTTCTGCATGCACACGTTCCAACGTGTCCTTCTGCCTCCATCGCAGCATGGACAGGGTCAATGCCCGCTGGCGACCGGTAAACCGACGCATGCCACATGCAGCGCATAAGGCCAGATCAGGCAAAGCAGCCTGCCATAGAACTAGGCGAACACCACGTTGGGACAACCCGGCATCGTCGTAAAAGTGTGACATCCGCGCCCACTGTCTGTTGCTCAGACCACAGGGCCTCAGCCGGAAAGAATCATCAGAACGCGGCCGGAAAACCCTTCGGAATGTTTGTCCCATAAAAGACATATTTGATATTGCAATTCACTATCATTTACTAAATAAGCGGTCGGGAACGTCATATCGTGAGCTTTGATAATGAGTCTTCGTGCGCTTTGCCTCAGCACCATCTGCGCCTCCAGCCTGCTGGCGGGTCTTGCCAATCCGGTGATTTCCCTCGCTGCAACAGACGAGTCCAGCCCCGTGCCACAGAAGGTGAAACCGTCTTCCGCACCGCGCACGCAGCCTGCCCATACCCCGGTGAAAAACGCGGACCCGACGGCTGAAAACACACCGGATGCCACGCCCGGCCAGCATGAGGACATTGTCGTCACGGCCGCGCGCAAGAACCGCATGTATGTAAGCAGCGGCGGTGATCTGGGCGCGCTGGGCAACAAGAAGGGGCTGGATGTGCCCTTCAACATCCGCAGCTACAATTCCAGCCTGATCCTGAACCAGCAGTCACAGACGCTGGGCGATGTCCTGCTGAACGATCCCACCGTGCGTACCACAATGGGGTATGGCAATTACGCACAGCTTTTCCAGATCCGCGGGTTCACCCTGTATGGGGATGATGTGGCGATTGATGGCCTGTATGGCGTGACGCCGCGCCAGCTTGTGTCTCCACAGCTTTATGATTCAGTGCAGGTGCTCAATGGCGCCAGCGCCTTCCTCAATGGCGCGGCCCCCGGTGGCTCGGCCATTGGTGGTAATGTCAACCTGATCCCCAAACGGGCGGGGGCGACGGATATCACCCGTATCACCGGCGATTATACCAGCAGCGGGCAGGGCGGTGGCGCGTTTGACATAAGCCGCCGGTTTGGAAAGGACCATGCCTTTGGATTCCGCTTCAACGCCGCCGGCATGGATGGAGAAACGGCAATCAAGGACGAGCGGCATGACGATGTCGCCCTTGGTGCGGCCTTCGACTGGCATAATGACGATACGCGCATCGACATGAACATGAACTACCAGAAACAGCAGGTTTTTGGTGGACGCAGCGCGATCATCGTTTCCAGTCTGGCGACGGACATGCCTGCGCCAAAAGCAACGTCCCCTTCGGAAAACTGGGGCCAGCGCTGGGCCTATACCGATCTGAGCTATCTGTTTGGCACGCTGAACATTGAACATGATTTTGGCAGCCACATAACGGCATATGGCAAATTCGGCGCCCAGAGCGGCAATGAAATGGGCAATTACGCGACCACCACGCTTACCAACTCCCGCACCGGTGACGGCACGGTGGGTGCCATGGCGGATGCGTATAATGTCATGAACGAAGCAACCCAGGCTGGCGTGCGTGCGCACGTCAACACTGGCCCCATCAAGCACGAAATCAATGCGGGCGGGTCCGCGATATGGGAAGAATCGGACGCGGCCTATTCCATGAGCCTCGTCTCCAACGCAGGTAACATCTATCACCCCACGCAGTTCACGCCGTCGGAAACTTATAGCGGGGGCAACCTGAACAATCCCGGTCGTGTGGCATGGAACAAGCTGTATAGTTTCTTCCTGTCCGATACGATGACGTTCTGGCATGATCGCATCGCGCTGACAGGCGGCTTCCGTTATCAGGATATCCTGTCGGATTCATATGCCTATGGCACGGGAACCCTGAGTACGCATTACGATGCTGCTGCATTCTCGCCGGTCATCGGGCTTGTCATCCACCCGGTCAAACACGCCGCCCTGTATTTCAACCGTATTCAGGGCCTGTCGGCAGGGCAGACCGTGGGGGCAACCTACGTCAATGCCGGACAGGTTTTCGCCCCGTACCAGAGCACCCAGTACGAAGTCGGTGCCAAGTATGACGTGGGACGGTTTGCGGCTGGCGTGGCCTTTTTCCAGACCTCCATGCCGCAGGGTATGACCGAAGCCTACGGCAATACCGGTCAGGAAATTTATACCCAGGATGGCAAGCAGCGTAATCGGGGCATGGAACTGACCTTCAATGGTGAAATCCTGCGTGGCCTGCGCTTTAACGGTGGCCTGACCCTGATTGACGCCAAGCAGATGCATACGACGGGTGGCACGTATGATGGCAAGACCGTGATCGGCGTGCCGAACTATACCATCAATGGCAACCTTGAATACGATGTCCCCTTCGTAAAGGGGCTGACACTGGTTGGCCGCGTGATCAGCACGGGCAAGCAGCAGTTCAACAACGCCAATACGACGCATCTGCCCGCATGGTCCCGTTTCGATCTGGGCGCACGATATACTTTCCTGGCGGCAAAAAAACCGCTCACTGCGCGCTTTGAAGTCGACAATATAGGCAACCAGCGTTACTGGGCCTCCGTTTACCAGAGCGATCTGGTTATGGGAGACCCCGAGACGTTCAAATTCTCGATCAGCGCCGATCTCTGATTTTCATTACGGATCATACAAACTGCGATGCCTGCCTTCCTGATATTCAGGAAGGCAGGATGACAGTCGAATAAAACAGGGTACAAACTTTTTTTGTCTGCCATAAGGGGAGATGTTCAGCCCCTACTGCGAACGGTCTGTCGCTCGACCTGGTGCCTTATCGGGATCGCACACTCTTGCCGTCTGCTTCAGCTATATATCACCATGCAATTTTATCCTCATTGGTGACTTCGGGGGGACAGGCAGGCGCAATACGGGTGACGAAATCATCCCCTTCCCTGGTAAAGCCACACTTCTCCAGATAATTTTCACAATAGAAATTACGCCCGGTTGCTGTGAAGCCCCCCGTTACGGTCGGGTATTTTTCCAGGATATGCTGTGCCAGCACCTGCATGGACGCGTATTCCGAGCACAGGCCGAATACACGACATGACAGGATGGACTGGATGATCCTGTTCTTCTGGACAAGATGCAGTCCGATCAGGCCGTTATCCGTCTGCCTGTCCCGCAGGAACACACAGAATATATATCCCTCCTGCGCAAATAATTTCTTTATGGCATCCAGCGACCAGCGCTGTCCGGTGGTATTGAACTGGTTGGTCTTGTTCAGAAGCTCAAATGCCCGTGCAAAGTTCCGGTCATTGTCCGAACGCACCACGGTGTAACGCTGCTGGATATGAAGGGAGCGGAGCCATTCCTCGCGGCTCATTTTCTGCCGCGTCTGGTCGCGACTGATCTTGGCCCGCAGCGTCTGGGTACGTTGCCGGGATTCCGTACTGATCCGGGGTACCTGCGTGCTGGGAGAAAGCAGGATCGCACGCCGCCAGTCCATATGCTCCTCACTCATGAACCGCAGTTCGGGAATCACGCAGCGGACTTCATCAATCTCACGCGGATTGTCATCCACAAACAGGACGTTGGCAGGCAAAAGATTTACCTCGTCCAGTATTTCCAGAATATTTTCCGATTTGGGCTGAAAATTGATCTTTACCGATACAAAATCTTCCAGCTTCAGGCGTCCACGCCACACGCGATCGAATTCGGCGCGGGCCAGTTCGGGATCATTCTTGCTGCAGATAGCCAGCAGCCCCCCTCTGGCCTTATACACAAGCAAGGCTTCGGCAAGACCCATGGGCCAGTAATCCGTGCGTTCATAAGGCGTGCGGTCGCCATCCGCCAGCACACCACGCCACATGGTATCATCAAGATCCATGATAATAAGCTTGATCGGGGCTGCCGCGTTTATAATGGCAAGATTATTACGGATGACGTTAAAGACGCAGTGGCCGTAAACATCGGGTTGGCCGTCCACATCATATATATGGGAAACAGGCGTACTGTTGCGGATACGCCTGCCATCATCTTCGAAGGTGGTATCGAATATATTCGATGCATGCGAAAGTTCGCGCGCGTAGTCATCCTGTATCCGGAAACGACCCATCGAATTGAGAACGTCGTTCACGTCCAGAAGGAAAGTATTAGGATAGGCCCGAATAATCCGTTCCATTTCAGCATTAAGCCGTGTCACGAAATACTGTGGATTGGACAGATCAAAACGGGGGAAAAGTGACCCCATGAAATTCTGCCTCGGTTCCCAGAATGACAGGAAGAATGTCGGCTTTCCGTCAAGAAGGTCGGAAATGGATGTGACGAATTCTGAAATATAGTCAATACAGTATTTCAGATAATTTTCATGGTCTTCTTCGGTCTTGAGGCGAGGCCAGAACACCTCATTTTCAAAACCGTCAAAGGGTAGGGCTCCAGCGGCCATAACCGAACGGAGCGGCAAGCCGATGACGTTCACCTCTGCTTTTTCATGATTTACTTCTGACAGGGGCGGGGAAAAATGAATCTGCCGACTTTCATCCACCCCCATCGTCACATGGATGACATCATGCCCGTGATTTGTTGCGTAATTGATGATGGGCAAAAGTGCGCAGGGACCAAAAAACGCAACATGGAGCTTTTGCTCCGCTTCAGGTTCCAGTCTGTGGAAGGGAAACCCCTTCAGTCCATTCGATGATACACGATCAAGTTTGTAATGCTGATATTTAACTTCGTTTGGAAGGTTAATTATTTTTTTTATTTTTCTGGACAGCTTTTTGATCATTGAATCGCTCTGATGTTATAACTGAACCACCTTACAAAAGTTACATTAAATAACACAATGGAACAAATTATAACAAAGCTCTTCGCTTCATGATCCTGTGACCAGGAATCAACCAGACAGGAGAAAAAGGCGTCAGGATTCCATGGAACTGAATGATTACGGACAGGTGTTACGAACCATAAAAGCTGTCCTGCGTTCCCGTTACGGTCAGATCACAAGACGGTGTAATGTCCTGTCATGGCTGACTGGCGCATGAATGTGGGACGATACCTGCATGCAAACCGTATCCCTCTGACATATCAGGCGAAGAATGGTCTCTGACTGTCCCTGATATGCGGGAATGCAAAATGGCGGCATCATGCATTGCATGAATTACTTAATGGGTTGCGTTATATGATCAGCAACAGGATTGCGTGGCGCACGATGCCGAACGATCTCCCGCTGTGACTGGCAGTCTGTCAGCAAGCCTGTCTCTGGATAGAGGCTGGCTGATTCGAAGCGCTGTGCCTAATCTACGTACGCGCTTCACTGCGTATTAAGTCTGGTCATAGGGCTGAACCAGCAGCCTTTTGCGTTCGACACAGGAAAACAGGTCCCGCATCGGATATGATGGGGGCAAGCGTAAACGGGGATCAAAGCTACATATGCCGCTGAACCCGCCGGGTCACCTGCTGGCCCCGCATGTAACCCGGCTGATCAGGATGATCGCGCCTAAACCGGGCGTTTCGCCGACCTTCAGGATCTGATGGACGAAAACACCGAACGGGCATCACGTCCTGAATGCATCAGGATGAGGTAAGATAATCCCCCTGTCAGGCAGCCTATAAACCACGCAAATCCGGACAGGGCTGATAACGCCGGTACAAATACACTCGCGCTGCCCGCCATCACCGCGACAAGCAGGGCAAGGACCGCCGCCAGATTGACCCCGTTGCGGTACCAGTAGCGACCCTGCGGACTGGTTGTATAAAGTGCTGCCACGTCGACCTGACGACGGCGTACAATATAATAGTCAACCACAAGAATACCGAACAGCGGCCCAATAAATGTCGCCAGCACATCCAGCGTCAGATGCATGACCTGCGGACTTCCGTACAACTTCCAGGGCATGATGAGAATGGAGCCCACGGCAGCGATCATGCCGCCTCTACGCAGGCTGATGGATCGTGGCGCAAGATTGGAGAAATCGAAAGAAGCCGAAACAAAATTGGCTACAATATTGATCCCTGCCGTAGCAATGATGAAGGTCAACATGCCGAATATGACAGCGGTCAGGCTATCTATATGCGCCACTGTTTCCACCGGATCGATCATGACATGACCAAAAGCCGGAGCAGTCAGGGCGATGGTACAGATCGTCAGTGCTGAAAACCCGATAAAATTGAACGGCAACCCCCAGAAATTACCGCGCCTGATATCCGATGCACTCCGCCCGTACCGCGCGAAATCACCAAAATTAAGCATGGGTCCCGAGAAATAGGAAACCACCAGCGCCACCGCATTTATACTGGCCCATGCCAGTGCTCCCCCATGCAGTGGGCCGCCAGCACCCGTAATCTGGAATGAAAAATGGCTCCATCCCACGCGCTGGAGCAGATACAGGTCCAGCGCAATCATGACGGCATAGACGGCTGGCCCCGCCAGTTCGATAAACCGGCGGATCGTCTCGATCCCCCGCCAGAAAATGGCGGCCTGCACCAGCCATAGCAGACCAAATGCCCCCCATCCCACGGCGGAAAGCCCCAGCATGCCATGAATCCGGACATCCGCCCACGGTGTCAGGGCGGGCAAAAGCCGCAGGGCGAGCACCACCAGCGCATTTGATGCGAGCCATGTCTGTATCCCGTACCAGCACACAGCTATCACACCACGTATGAGGGCAGGGATATTGGCACCCAGCACACCGAAGGACATGCGACATATAACCGGAAACGGCGCACCCGTGCGCTGGCTGGGTACCGCCACAAGGTTACACAACACGTTTACGATCAGCACACCAGCAAGCAGGGATGCAAAAACCAGCCCCGACGGCAGGCCGAGCGTAAAGAGGTTGCCCGCTGTTACATAGCCGCCGACGCTATGCACGTCCGACATCCAGAAAGACAGGTAATCGTACCAGTTCCAGTCCTGCCTGGCAGCAGGTAGCAGGTCACGGTTACGCAGCCTGCTGTCCTGTTCTCTCGCCTGCGTGATCAGGACAGGTGGCACCGCTTCCGGTCGTGTCTGCATGTTCATCCGCATCATCCCCGCAGCCTACTATGCTTGGGTCTTCCCGCCATGTGAAGGTCATGCCGGCCTGTGGACCCCGTTTCCAGCTTCCTGCTCAGAATCCGGCCCGGAAAGTCACAACCGCCGAGAAGCGACCCAGCGTATTATACGTAGGCGCCGTGCCCTGAATCCTGCCAATGGTCGTATTGGTCAGGCTGACGCTGTTGATGGCGGAATAGGCATGGGTGTCGATCATGTTGTTGACCCACAGCATGATTTCCGGGCTTTTGAGAAAGCTCAGACCACGCCCGACAAGACTGTTGCGGGGAAGCCGCGCACCAACTGTTGCATTCATGGTGTAAAGGGAGGGCAGGGCTTCCTGATTCATGAAGGTCGAATACTGCTTGGAGAAATAGTTCAGCCCATAATTCCAGAAGAAAATGCCATTATCCCAGTCTATCCCAAGCGAGGCCGCCCATGTGGGCGTATTGACCGCCATCTTGCCCTTGGTGGGTAGGCCCTGAATATTGTTGTCGATGGTCGAATGCAGGTACTGCATGGACGCATAGGGACGGAAATGATGAATGGGCCGCGTGCCGATTTCCGCATCGAAACCATTGGTGGTCTGGTTACCCGCATCAATGACCTGTCCGATCGCCTCGTTACCCAGGAACATGGATGTAGAAACCTGATGATGTGACAGGTTATAATGGAAATATGTAAAGGACCCGATGATGTATTTACCGGTATAGCGCATACCCACTTCTTCGGTAATGTTGTATTCATCATGGATATGGGTCTGGCCCTGATTGGCGATCTGGCCGGTATTGGGGTTGATGGTGGTGATCATGGCGCTGTCAGGCGGCGCCTTGGCGCCGGTCGAGACCCCACCGAAAATCTGCACATACTTGTTCAACTGGAAATGGCCACCAAGCGTTGGCAGCGGCATGACTTCGTTGGCGCTGACCTTGCGCTGCAGGCCCGGAATATTGTCGGTCCCGTCACGGTGGATCATGGTGACACGCATGCCACCATCAAGCACCAGACGACCGTCGAGCAGCGAAACCGTATCACCGGCATAGATCCCGTTAACAGTCGAAATATCGCTGTAATTCTGGGAATAGAATACCTGGCCATTTGCCAGCCGTAGCGACTGGCCCGCCCGGCCCCATGATGTCGCCGGGTTGCCCGCACTGCTTACGCCGGTATAGCCCACAAGATTGGTCGAATTATCATAATCAAACCAGTAACCAAGATAGATATGGTGCTGACCGACCTTATAACTCAGCTTCGCGTTCACACCACCGCGCATTTCGTTCAGGCTGCTGTACTGCTCGGTTACGCCATAGGACTGGCCCGGCAACTGTCCGGGGATGGAAATGGACTGCGGGCTACTGCCATATCCATTGTAAACCTGATCGTTCAGTTCAAAGCCTGAACCATAAACTTTCTGGTTGGCCGCCACATAAGGGGTTACATCCAGTCCCAGCCGACCGAAATTGAAGTGGGAAGGGGCTGCGATATTGAAGGTCTTGGAATGAAGCCAGTTCAACTTCCAGTAATCGGTGCCGCCAGCAGCGTTATTGATGTCGTATGAGCCAGCCAGCTCGTTTTTAAGACCCTTCTGACGCCAGCTCGCCATGGTCATGTCCCAGTATGGCTCGTTCCCGATGATGCCGCGCGTAAAACCACCCACCAGCGAGACGCGGTTCCCGTTGTCCCATTCCTTGAGGATCTTGAAATCGATATGCTTGAAGTCCTCCTGACCGGGACCATGGTAAAATGTGTCATGCTGGTTAGAGAACGAGATATAGGAGCGGATACCCGTTTTACCCCATTCACCCGTATCCACGCGCAGGAACTGGCGGGTATAATCCCGGTTTCCCACACCCACATCCCCCAGTCCGCCAAATTTCCTGGAGGGATCACGGGTCTTGAACTCGAACATGCCGCCAGAACCATTGATGGCGGGCGTGTCTAGGTTGGATGAACCGGGCTGCACGGAAACGCTGCCAATATTCTCGCTATCCGTAACCCATGCCACATCGAGGTTGTAGCCGCCGATACTGCTCAACGGCATGCCTTCCCATACATTGGCGATCTGGTCCTGCGTCAGGCCACGCATGCTGAGGGCAGATTTTTCATGGCCCGCAGGGTCCGTATTCGCCACCACTATGCCCGGCAGCAGCTTGACGGCATTATAGGCATTCTGCGCCGGAGACTGCTTCATGATGTAATCGGGCGTGACAGTGCTGCGGGCCTTGGGGGCAGTCTGCTTCTGGATCAGGCCGCCGCCGGGTGCGCGTCCGGTCACGCCATCGGCCGAATGGACCACATTCGCACCCACCCGGATCTGTTCCGCACTGCCCGTGGCCCGGATGCCATCGTGCGGGGTGGTGGCTTTGTGCTGCGCGGCTGCGGGCTGGGCGTTCGCGGTATGCTTCGATACCGTACGGGCAAAGGCTGCCCCGTGTGACGCGCTCAGTCCCAGCGCGGTTGTAAGCGCCAGAAAAAACCGATGTCCGGGGAACTGCACTGAAAAACGGAGCAGCGGCGCGGGTTGTCTGGAAGAATACGATCCGGTCTGGCTTTTTCCGTCAGGGCACATTGCCGGTGTCCTTATGCTTTACCACCGCACGACAGGGCGGGATTGCGACATGAAATGATACTTGAAAGAAATGTTTGTCGTTTCGGATACAAAATAATACACACGGAAAATGTGTGTCAACGGATATTGTTTACAAAACGAGATTTCAATTCAGATCGACGCCAGCATCGGTTCCCGATGCCAGATAACGCTGCAGTTCGGCCGACAGACCCACCGTTTTCATACCATCCCGATGGGAAACGGATCGTGCCGGGCGCGATAACAGGTCCCGTATTTCCAGCAGACTCTCATGCAGGGAACACATGACGGGAACGGCGACATAGGGCGCGACGCGTCTGGAGAAACCAGCCAGTCCCGCACCACCAAGCAGCACACGGGCTGCACCGTCCTGACGCACGGCCTCATTACAGATATGCGCAATCTGGCGACAGACGGCATCCCCCCCGGTCGCCAGAACGTTGCCCGCTTCGGGCAGGATACGCACGGAAGCCAGCCGCGCGCTCAGTCCCATGGACTGCACCAGACTGATCAGCGTGGGTTTCCATTCCTTCCCCCCGGTCACGATGGAAAAGCGCCCCGGCAGTCGTGCCGCCCGCCTGATGGCAGCCTGCGCCATGCCCGCAACAGGCACGGGACAGATGCTGGACAGCGCCTCCCGACCCGGATCACCAAAACAGGCCACCAGAACCCCATCAAATGGCCCACGCGCGCGCGCCAGCGCATCCAGAACCGCATGGCCTGCAATGGTGAGAGAAACGGGATTGGTAATGTAGCGTGCCCCAAACCGGGCGGTTACCGCTTCAATCGCCACCGTATCGGCGAACAGGGATCGGGCATGGGCCACCATGCGCTGCGTCATGTCTGTATCGGTATTGGGATTGATAAGCAGCAGGCGCGGCAAGGGCAGGGCATCCAATCATCAGATTACGGGTCACAGCAGCGACCTCCGCCATTCAGTATGATTTGGAAACGTGTTTCGTCAACCCAGATTGTTTACAATATGAATACCCTTGACGGAATCATCAGACTGCCCCAACAGAAATGCGTTTCAGCCAAAAGGGGAGGGGGACGCAGGCCATGGGATCATCTGCCAGGGAAGAAGCGCGCATTGCTGATGCCTTGTGCAAGGCGGTCCTTGAACGCAGGCTTGCACCCGGCAGCAAGCTGCCCGAGGAAGAGCTTGCACAGATTTTCCGCTCCAACCGGGCCAAGATCCGGCGTGTGCTGCTATCGCTATCGCGTTCCCATATCGTCACGCTGGAACCCGGTCGTGGCGCATTCGTCAGCCGTCCCTCCCCACAGGAAGCGCGAGACGTGCTGGCCAGCCGCCGCCTGATCGAAGTCAGCCTGCTGGCACAGCCCTACCGCAAGCTGTCCGCACAGGGTGCAGCACGCCTGCGCCATATCATGGCACAGGAAGCGGAGGCGCATGAGAAGCACGACGCAATTGCCATGATCTATCTTTCAGGTCAGTTTCACCTGACGCTGATTGAGGAGCTGGGCAACAGGGTGCTGAAAAGCATTACCGATGAACTGATCCTGCGTATGTCGCTAATCATTACCATGTATGAGCGCCAGAACACGACCTGCTGCCTGTCCTCCGATCATCATGACCTGCTGGAACTGCTACTGGCCGACAACCATACGGAGGCATCCGCCCTTATGGCACGGCATCTGGAAGGGATTGAAAGCTGCCTTGATTTCAACCGCGAACCAGCGACCACCACCATCCTCAGCCAGATACTCAAGTGTTAAGTCTCGCTGTGAACTGAATGGTATTTTCTGAAATCAACACTGCTCGCCTGTAGTTCACGGCCCTTACGCAAGCCAGAGGGAACGGCTCCGGCCGCGTCTCCGCTGACTTACGTATTGCGCATGAAAAGGCGTCGTGACCTGAGGGGGCTGGTCAGGTGGCCGTCACCGTTGCCGCCGTATTATTTTTCCGTGCCGGGATATAGCTTCTTACGCGGGCATAACTTTCACGCACGCCCTGTACGCAGCGTTCCGGGTCGAGGCCCGCATGATCGATCGCCTTGCGGAATGCAGTCCATGAAGGACCACGCCCCATCGGGTCCGCCGCCATATGCCGGGCACCAAAACTGTCGTCAAAGCCCATTTTTTCAACAAGCCGGGTCAGGAAATTAGCGCCGAGCTTTGATCCTTCCGCGACATACAGCCATCCAATCGCGGTGGAAGGGTCCATCATACCCACAGGCACGCCTGGGGCAGGTATGGCGATGTCCAGATCGTTCATATCGGCCGAAACCTGCTGGAACCTGTTTCTGGCGGCCAGATCCGGCACGATACGCGCAAGGTCATCGCTGTTGTACAGGGGATCGAGGTCACGATGGAACAGGTACTGCATCAGCACAAAGTCCCGATAACCTGCGGCATCCGTAAACATGCCCCGGGACATGACGGTGTGATTGAGTTCATCGTGGATCTGGTGAGTGGCTTCCCGCAGGTAGCCGGACAGGGGGACATGAATGTTCCCGTCGTTTAACAGAGTCATGTTTTTCTTCCTGTTACAATTTTATACTTAGAGTCCAACGGACTGATTCTTGCGTTTCACATGCGCAGACCGCTGGAATCCAACATTTCCTCCATTAGTGCAACTAAGAATCAGGCGCAACAAAATCCTTGCCGCCTCACGATCGCACGCATATCGTTGTGCTAATGATTCTCAGTAGCAATGGTGAATGATGATAAAGCTCTTCTTCCGACGAGGGCAGGCACGCCGCCGTCACATGCTTGCAACCACGGCTCTGGCCTGTGCGTGGATGACCCCCGCCTTTGCCGCATCACAGGCAACAGATACGACAACATCCCCAAAAACGGCAGTAAAACAGTCCTCTCCACCAGCGCAGGTTTCCCTTTCACCCGCCGCGCCGATCCGGCTTTCCCCCGTAAAAGTGCAGGGCAGTACGGACATCATTGACCTGATGAAATTTGATCCCGACAAGGATCATAGCGAAGTGGGCAAACCGGCGGTCCTGACCACCACAACCACCTACAAAACCTTCCGCGACAGGCAGATCGACAGTCTGGAGGATTATTCACGGCGCGTGGATGCCTCTGTAAACTATAGTAACGGAAACTCCAGCATCAATATTCGTGGTCTGGACCAGAATCGGATACTGACCACGATTGATGGCGTGCGTATGCCATGGGCAAATGACGGTGCCTATGCAGGCAGCTTCAATACCGCACAGGGGGGCGTAAGTGATTTCGATTTCAATTCACTCGGGGCCATTGACGTGGTCAAAAGTGCTGATTCCAGTTTCTTCGGCACGGGTGCGCTAGGCGGGGTGATTGCCCTGCGGACGCTGGACCCTGAAGACATCCTCAAGCCCGGTAAAAACTTCGGGGGCCTGACGAAGATGACCTATAATGGCGCAAGCGAAGCCGCATTGCTCAATCAGGCTTTCGCTGCGCGTTACGGGAATACCGTGTTCCTGCTTCAGGGGGGCTACCAGAACGGCAGCGAAACGGGCAACCGTGGCGATACGGGTGGTTATGGCCGGACCCGGACCATGAAAGATCCGGCGTCCTATCAGGTGGGCAACTTTCTGGGCAAGGTCCGGCATTATTTCGCTGGCGGCCACCGGATCGGCCTGACGGGCGAATGGTATGACCGTAATTATAACGAGGAGACCAAAACCTCCGAAACCACAGCGACTGATCGCTATTATACCCGCAGCGAAAACCAGCGTTCGCGTGTTTCAGCCAATTATGATTATCAGGCTGACAGTCCGACCGCACTGTTCAGCGAGGCCCATTTTCTGGCCTACTGGCAGAGCATCAAGACCGATACCGATATCACGAACCGGGATTCAGCCAATGCTTCCACATATACCCACGAACATCTGAGCCTGCCCGTGCAGTCCTATGGTGTTACCGGGTCAGCCACAAACAACATCTTCACCGGTCCGCTGCACCATAAGATTACTTATGGCGGCGAAGTCTTCCTGACCGATACCTATCAGACCCAGACCGGCCAGCAGGCGGTCTCCAGTCCGTACCTGCATGACAACTTCTCGGACATGCCCAAGGTACACGGGACGGACATGGGGGCAATCGTGCAGGACCGTATCGGCATCGGGCGCAATGAATGGTTCCATATCACGCCGGGATTCCGCTTTGATTACTTCCAGCGTGATCCGCATAATACCACGTCCTACATGGCAAATGCAGGATATAGCGGCCTGCCACATGGCGCCCATGGCTCACACTTCTCGCCCAAGGTGCTGGTGGAAGCGCGGGTGGCCCACAACCTGACATTATATGGACAGTATTCCGAAGCCTACCGCGCCCCATCAGCGACGGAGGAATACCTGAATTACAGCACCCCGCCGTACTATCAGGTAACAGGGAACCCCAACCTCAAACCCGAAAGCAGCCGGGGATGGGAAGTTGGCATGAAATACGGCAATTCCGAACGCGGGGCCAATATCTCGTTTTATGACAATCACTACCATAACTTCATCGATATGGAGGGGGTCAGTGGCTGTTCGGGGTACTACCTGTGTTATGGCTATACCAATCTGGCGCATGTCCGCATTTATGGTGTGGAAGCGAGCGTCAACTGGGCGTTTGACCGGCACTGGCATACATGGGGTTCGTTTGCCTATGCCGACGGGCGCGATACGGACATGAACTTCCACCTCAGTTCGGTCGCACCTTTCCGTGGCATCATCGGCTTTGGCTACAAGACGGATAACTGGGGCACCGACCTGTCGGGCACATTCGCCACTTCACGCGATGACGCCAAATACCTGACCACCACGGGATCGCTACAGAACCAGTGGAAAACGCCCGGCTACGTCATTTTTGACCTGACAGGCTGGTACAGCCCCACATTCTACCGTCCGCTGCGCATACAGGCGGGCATGTACAACATCTTTGACAAGGCTTACTACAACGCAGCCTCGCTCCCCTATGGCCAGTCATCCAGTTCACTTTCGGAGCGGTATTACACGCAGCCTGGCCGCTCCTTCAAGGTAACAGCGAGGATCGAGTTCTGATGGCATATAAACCTGCAGGCCACGGTCGGGTGGAAATGGGACGCCGACTATTTGCCTGCCTGCTGGCTGGCGGCGTGCTGACCATGCCACGCATCAGCCGGAGCGCCGGAGATGACCTGTTCACCGACTGTCGGGGGCGACAGGTAAAAACTGGCCCTGCAACGCGCATAGCCAGTATTGGCGGCACCATTACCGAAACGCTGTATGCGCTGGGTGCGGATGCGCGTATCATCGCGGTTGATATTACCTCCACATGGCCCGCACAGGCATTGCGCGAGAAGAAATCCGTGGGCTACATGCGCGCCCTGTCCGCCGAAGGCATTCTTTCGCTTCAGCCTGACCTGATCCTGGCCATGAACGATTGTGGACCACCACAGGTTCTGGAGCAGTTGATGGCATCAGATGTGCCGGTCGTGTTTGTTGACGCCACACCATCGGAAAACGCCATTCTGGCACGCACGCGCTTTCTGGCGAAACTGATACATGCGCAAATGGCTGGCGACCGGCTCTGCGCGGACATATCGCGGCATTTCGATATGCTGTCACAATGGCGCGCGACCCACCCTGAAACAAAGCGGGTGCTGTTCGTCATGCGCATGAGCAATAACCGCCCGATGGTAGCAGGTACGGGCACGGCCGCGGATGCCGTGATCCGTCTGGCCGGTGGCACCAACCCCGCAACATTTGAAGGCTACAGGATACTGGATCAGGAAGCCCTGATCGGCCTGCGACCGGATGCGGTACTGACCATGGAACAGGACGCCCCGCAGGTCCGCGCCGCCCTGCTTGCCAATGCGGGGTTCCGGTTGACGCCTGCAGGCAGTAGCCAGACGATCATCGCCATGGAAGGCGAACGCCTGCTGGGTTTTGGCCCCCGTACGCCCGATGCGGCACTGGAACTGGCCCGCCACCTGAGCACGCCCGCATGACGAGGGAAATATCCCGCACGGTCTGGCTTTTCAGCCTGCTGTCGGTCCTGCTGTTGCTGACCATGCTTGTGGCCCTTGATACGGGGGCCACGACGGTTCACCTGCGCGACCTGTGGCATCCGGCTGGAACACAGGATCAGGCGACACGGCTGGTGCTGCGCGACATCCGGGGACCGCGCGTCGTCATGGCCTGCCTGACCGGCGCGGCGCTGGCGGTTGCCGGCACGATCATGCAGGGACTGTTTCGTAACCCGCTGGCCGATCCGGGACTGGCCGGGGTTTCGTCCGCTGCGGCGCTGGCGACGGCCTGCGTCATTATCCTTGGCAGTTCGTGGCAGTGGGCGACGTGGCTTGGCATGTGGACAATCCCGTGTGCGGGCATCGTGGGCAGTTTTGCTGGCATGGGACTGCTCTATCTTTTCGCTACGCGCGGTGGGGTGACATCGATCACCGCAATGCTGCTGGCGGGCGTGGCGTTTGGGGCTTTTTCCGGCGCGCTGACCGGTATCCTGATCTTCCGGGCCAATGATGCAGCCCTGCGTGATCTGACTTTCTGGACAATGGGCAGCTTTTCCGGGGCCACATGGCGCAGTGTCAGCCTGCTGGTGCCGTTTGTGCTGATTGCGGGCGCACTTGCCTCCTGCCTTGCCGCCCCGCTGAACGCCATGCTGCTCAACGAACACAACGCGCTGCTGATTGGCTACCCGGTAGAACGGATCAAAAGCCTGTCCATTCTGGCGGTCGCCTGCGCCACGGGGCCGACCGTATCCCTGGTGGGGGCAATCGGTTTTGTGGGGGTGGTCGTGCCGCATCTGGTACGACTGGCCGCTGGTCCTGACCATCGGATTGTCCTACCCGCCAGTGCAATGCTGGGGGCAATATTACTGACGGGAGCAGACACCATGGCCCGCACGCTGGCCAGCCCCGCGGAGATCCCGGTTGGCGTCGTGACAGCACTGCTCGGCACGCCGGCTTTTGTCTGGCTGCTGGCACGTAGTCACCGTACGGATGTTTCGTGATGACACTGGAATTGCGCAACGTAACATGGCGGCGGGGTGAGCGTGAAATCCTGCGCGACGTCACCCTGTCTTTCGGCAGGGGTCTGGTCACGGCAATCATTGGCCCTAACGGTGCGGGCAAAAGTTCGCTGCTGCGTCTCGCCAGTGGACTGTCCAGGCCGACCGGTGGAGACGTGCTGCTGGATGGCCAGCCGGTCGCTGCCATGTCGCCACGGCATCTGGCCACCCGCCGCGCCATGCTGACACAGGAAAATGAAACTGCAGGCCAGTTTCTGGTACGCCAGATGGTCGTGATGGGGGCAGGGATGTCCGCCCGCAGGATGGCCATCGACCGGCAGGTGGCACTGGCTGATATGCTACTGCAGCAGGTAGGGCTGGCACAGTTGGCCGGGCGGCAGATGATGACCCTGTCCGGCGGGGAACGCCAGCGTGCAAATCTTGCCCGTGTCCTCATGCAACTGGAAGTTGCCCGGGCGAAGGACTTACCTGCGGGTTTTCTCCTGCTGGACGAACCGATTTCAGCGCAGGACCCCGCCCATCAGGCGCTTGTCCTGCAACTGGCATGCCAGCATGCCGCCCGGGGCGGTGGCGTCGCTGTTGTGCTGCATGATCTCAACTGGGCCGCCGCCTGCGCAGACCGACTGGTTGTGGTTCATCAGGGCAGGGTCCATGCGTATGGTACCGTCGAAGCGGTAATGACACAGGATCTGGCCTGCTCCATTTTCGGTCTCAAGGATGGCTGCATCCATCTTCATGCAAAAACGGGCCGCCCCTTCATCCTTCCCCATGATAATATTGGTAGGGAAGCCAATATCCGTGCATCGTCATAACCTACCTGCACGATCGGGCGCGCAGGCAGGTAGATCAAGGAGAACGACTTTATCCGACTGCCACCGTAATCCGCACCGCCCTCCATACCCGCTCACTTCCGAACTGCGCCTTTACGGCGCGGTAGCGAGTGTTTTTGCGGGCAGCAGCGCTTCCTCCACCAATGGCCATGGGACGATCCCCGCTGACGCGATGCCCGCAAACGTGGTGCGGACATCAAACGGGCGGCCTGCGGCCTCCGCATCATGTGCCTGACGCGATATCAACTGGTCCAGCATCAGTTTTCCGGTCACATAGCTGGTGCCATAGCCGGGCTGGCGCAGATAAAGAAGCTGCTCGAAACCAACCAGCGCATTGTTGGGATCAGAATAGCCGCGTGGCGTCCATGTCGCATGGAACCGTCCCGCCGTGGCGAGGTCCATCTGGTTCGCCTGCACATACAGCGACGCCAGACCGCGCGCGGCACGGTTGGCCAGCATGATCCAGACCAGTTCACGCCCGCGCCGTTCATGGTCATACAGCCCCGCCTGCATCACGATTTCCTCGAACGCGGTAGCAAACCCTTCGGACCGGGCGGCATAGATGTTGAACAGCGGCGCGCCACGACGGATCGGGTCGGGATTGGGGTCATCCTTGATCCGCGCCAGTTCCGTCCAGTGAATGTCATGGGAATAGAGCGGCCACGGGTCCAGCGCCGTAACTTTCAGAAAGAAGTTGCGCTCATCCGGCGGGGTGTAATCCAGCGTCTGCGCCGCCATCGCCGCGCGGTAATAGGGCTGATCCGGCACCAGACCTGATTTGATGATGAAATCAGTGAACTGCTGCATCTTCGTCGTGGCGTATTTACGATAGGCCACGGCATCATCAACAGGCTTCAACTGCGGCAGGTCGCGGTTATGCAGTTCCTCCAGCCGCAGGGAGGCCTGCGCGCGCTCCAGTTCGCGCCGCAACAGACTGGCCTGCTCATCCCAGGTGTAGGGAACAAGCTGGACGTTCTTCATGTACCAGTCATAATTCGCCTTGCCCACACCTGATGGGCCGGTCTTGTGCGGGGCTTCGGCTTCGATCCAGTCCGCGAAGTCCCGTGTTGCGATCAGCGCTTTTTGCGCAGCATCACGCACCTGTGGCCCTGCACCTTCCAAAGTGGCCGCCTTCTGTCCCTCCAGCGTGCGCATCTTCAGGGAACCGTCGAGCAATGCGGACAGCACTTTTTCCTGACGGCGGAATTCTCGATCGCCATATTTCCACAGATCGGCGGTATTGCTTTTCGCCAGCCACCCGCGCGCACGCTGTAACAGCACCGGCACACCCGACAGACGCGCCGCAAGATCCTGTGCCGCCTGCGGTGACAGCGGATAGCTGTAGCGGAACAGGTCGATCGTATCCGCCGACGGGCCTTCATGCGCAGGCACGTCACTTTCCTCGGCAAAAATGGTGGCGAAATAACCGGGATCACGCGCCCATGGACGACGCACCCGCAGGTCGAAATCCAGCCCGTTCATTTCCGCAGCGATCAGGCGCGCGTCGATATCATCCTCGGTAGTCCAGCCCGTTCGATCCAGCGCGGCAAGACGCTTCTGCATCCGCTTCAGGCCGTCCTTTTTATGTGACAGCGCCTTCACATCATAGTCTGGCGCGCCATCGCGCTGTTCTGGCGCGGCAAACGTGCGCCAGTCGGAAAACAGTGTCTGCAACTGCGGACTGGCGGCCTGCGCCGAGGTGGCCATGACATTGCATTGCGGCAACAGAACCATGGCACCGGCACATAGCAGGACCGTCGTGCGGTGCTTTAGAATTTCTTGCAGCATTCGTGTTCCCGATCTCTGCGGTATTTCCCCTCCACCGTGACGCATCGCCCGCGGCAGCTTTGTTTCACGTTGCCCGCACCACACGCGGACTGTCAATTCCGCCCCGGCCTATACCAGATGTCTGCTGTGTCTTTTCGAAACCATAACATCCTGGACCCACTCCAGATGGGGCATGGCGTGAAAAGTGCGATACCCGACAAGAAAGAAACGATATTGCCATCCGGGCCAGCGGACCGTTAGATGAATCATGATGGAAACGAAATGTCATGAAACGGGATGGGGAGCGTGAAGGCCTCATGCCGGTTGTCCGCAGGGTTGCTGCTACTGGCGTCGGTTGCGGCAACAACGCCCGTCCTGTCCGCCACGCCTGCGGCATCTGTCGCTGCGGCACGGTCATCGGGTAATCAATCACCGGCACCGCTGACGATTGCAGGACTGTATGCGGATCACAGCATAATCGGCACCTCACCTGAACATTACGCATGGTCCGCTGATGGCGCACGACTGGCTTTTACATGGAATGATCACGCAACCACGTTTCGTGATATATGGGTCTACGACACTGCATCGGACGTAAAACGGCAGGTAACGCATCTGGACGATGCGAAAGACGGCCATAATACGGCGAAAACGCCCGCGCCTGATCCGGGCGTGACACAGCTTGCATGGTTGCCGGACGGACGCATCGCCTTTGTAACCGATGGCATGGTACGGGTTACGGACATGCAGGGCCATGTAAGCGTGCTGGAAGCGGCACACCATGGGGTCAGACTGCTGTCGAGCTCACCGGACGGGCGATGGCTGGCCTTCGTATCCGATGGATCACTTTGGCTGCGTGACATGAAGGCATCGATGCCCGCGAACATCATGGTTACGGGATCTGCTGATTTCAGTGTGGACCGGATGGAATGGAGCCCCACATCCGACCGCATAGCTTTCGTCATGGCTGACAACCGCGCCGTCCATAAGGTGGAGATCGATTATACCCTTGATGGGCAGAACCACCACGACCACGTGACCCGCGCCTTTCCCGGCGATCCCAATACCGGGTTCCCTGTTGGCCTCGTCGATGTTGCGGGCGGACCACCGCGCTGGATGGCACGCGACAACGAGCAGGACCCGGTATGGAATTTCGGCCTGTCGCCGGACGGTCGATCCCTGTTTGTGAATGCCAGCGACCTGACGATCAAGCATCATGCCATTGATGTCTATGACGTATCCACCGGACATCGGCAAAGGTTCTACCAATTTGCCGACCACACCCAGATCCGCCCCGACTGGCAGGCCGCATGGGCACCACGGGGCAGGGGACTGGTGCTGCTGACAAACCGGTACGGGTATAACCAGCTTTACCACATCCCCACCGCAGGGGCGCGACCGCATCAGATCACGGGCAGGGCCGGGAAACAGGGAACATGGGAAATCGAATCCTTCGTGCCCGATCCGATACATGGGCGGCTGTATTTTACTTCTAACGAAGCGGGGTATGCACAGCGGCAGGTCTATCGCATCGGTCTGGATGGCGGGATACCTGAACGCATCACCCAGACACATGGCACCCACGAACCCGTCTTTTCACCCCGGTTCGACCATATGGCCGACCGGTTCAGCAACGATACCACGCCGCCGGACCTGTATGTCACGGCGCTGGACGCCAATACGCCGCCTTCCATCCGTGTGACACATTCGCCGCTGCCATCGTTTGATACGCGAACATGGGCGGACGTGCGCTACATGGACTACAGAAGCCATGTTGACAACGCACTGCTGACGATGCGTGTCATGCTGCCCCCGGATTATGACGCCAGCCGCCGCTATCCCCTGATCGTCGGTTCGGTCTATTCCGACGCGGTGCGCGATCAGTGGGGTGGACGGACCGCCCATCCGACATGGGGACTGGATCAGTATCTGGTATCGCGCGGGTATATCGTGATCAATCCGGGCATACGGGGCAGCTTTGGCCGGGGAAAGGCATGGAACCGGCCAATGCTGGGTAAATACGGCGTGCTTGACATCGACGACCTGCAGGACGGAGCGCAGTTCATGATCAATCAGGGCTATGCCGATCCGGCGCGTATCGGCATCTGGGGATCAAGCTATGGCGGGTTGATGACGCTGATGTCGCTGTTCACCAAACCCGGTTTCTATGCCGCAGGGGTAGCGGGCGCACCGGCCAGCAACGTGGCCCATGCCTATCCCGAACAGGAATGGATCATGGGCCCACCATCAGGTCGGGATTTCCCCGCCCGTTACCAGCGGCAGTCAGCGCTCTACCACACGGATGGCCTGCGTGACCCGCTGATGATCATCCACGGCACGCGGGACGAGGTCGTGCTGTATGCCGATACCATGGCCATGGCACAGCGCATGATCGCACAGGACCGAATGTTCGAACTGGTCACGCTACCCGGTGCAAACCATCCATGGGATACGGAAAATCTGCCACAGACACGCTTTGCCTATACCAGACTGGTGCGGTTTTTAGACCTTTATCTGCATCCAGCGGCTGCCGTCAGCCCGGCACAGTAGATGAAACAGATCACGATTTCAGCGATCTGCCTGCGCTTTTTCATCAGGCAGACTTCACTGTAATTGATCTGCATGTCACGGAATGCCTCCATATTACCGTATGCGCTGATGAAGGCATTCCACCTCATTTACAGGTCCCGGTCAGGAAATGACGGGCATTTCCCGTGGCGCACGAATGGTCAGGAGATGTGCGCCATCTTCCGTAATCACCACGTCTTCCTCGTGAACGATCATCTTACCCGGGGCGTATTCCATGCCCGGTTCGATTGTCAGGACCATGCCCGGCTGGATGATGGTTTCCTCGCCTTCCCGGAAGGACGGAGGCTCCGTCAACTGCATCCCCAGCCCATGCCCCAGTCGGCCCACATTATTACCGATTGATCCGGCATCCTGCAGCGCGGTGGCCATGACTTTCCATACGGATTCCATCGTCGCACCGGGCCGGGCGGCCTGAATTCCCAACTCCGTCGCCTGCCAGACGGCCTCATTGGCGCGGCGCGCGGCATCATCAATGCTGCCCACGGCATAGACACGATCGAAATCACAGAAATACCCGTCATAGGTTGCACCGGTATCGATGAACAGGACATCGCCCTGCGTCAGTACGCGGTCCTGCGGACCACAGACGATCTGCGCAACACCACCGGGACCGGAAATCGCAGGCATGAAGGGCACGCTGTCAGCACCCCGCGCACACATATCGGCCCGCAGGCGCTTGACGGCCGTCCGCTCGGTATCGCCAATGGAAATCAGGTCTGGCAATCCGATATAGGCGTCACTCGCCACCTCACAGATAAAGCGGATATGATCGATTTCCGCCTCCGTCTTTATCATGCGGGCCTGCCATAGCGCCGGTGTCCCGTCCACAATCTTCATTTCGGGCATGCGGGTGCCCAGATCCAGAAAATCCGAAACCGGCATGCGCAGCGCCATCTCGCGCCCCATTTCCGCCCCGACGCGCCCGAAACGGCGCGGAACGGCAGACAGCGTGTCCGCCAAAAGGGAAACACCATCATCTTCCGGGCATGGCGCAGGCCATGTACGGATGTCATTCACCCAGGTTCGCGCCATCTCCGGTGCGCCAATTTCCGGTATTACGGCAATAATGGCCCCTTCACGCGGGACAACCACAAACCACGGGCGGGTTGGACTTTCCCAGAACTGGGAATCAAAACCCGTAAAATAGCGAATGTTCGATGGTGACGTGACAAATACCGCGTCCAGTTCTTCTGCCCGCAGGATGGACTGCATCCTTTTTACACGCAAGGCGAACTCATCGGCGCAGAACCCTCTGCGGGGGGGATTACGAAGTATTGTCATCTATCTTCACCCTGGCATGGATATATAAATTTCATGTACGGATATGATATTCTGCCTGATGCGGCGGACATGTCCCGCCTTTATAAATATTGCAGAACGGACAAGAAAAGCGCTCTATTTTTGATGGAGATATGAAACTTTATTTCGGTATCAACCCAAAAATACGTAATTATCGTCAGGTCTGTCAGGCATCGGGGCGCGATACGGCCATGCCGGTCTTGACCCGGTCCATGACCACGGTCGTACGAAACCGCTTCACATTGTTATTCCCGAAAAAAAGAGTTTTGGTCAGTTCTTCATATTCAGCCATGGTCGAAACGAGCATGACGAGGAAAAAATCAGCATTGCCAGTTATATAATAGCATTGCTGGACCTGTGGGCATGTTGCAAAGCTCTGCTTGGCTGCCGCAATCAGTTCGACGGTCTCGGTTATGACTTCTACTTCCACCAGAACCGTTATGGTGCGCCCGACGGAAACCGGGTTGATTACGGATACATTCGCTTCGATCACGCCACATTCCTCCAGTCGCCTGATCCGGCGCTGCACCGATGGGGCGGACAGGTTGACCGCTTCGCCTATGACACGTTGCGGCGTCGTATTGTCGCGCTGCAGTATATCGAGAATGGCAAGGTCAAACCGGTCAAGATCGGACCGACCTGTAGATGAAGACATAAAACAGCGTCCTTCATGCAAAAAATGTGCAAAATACACTGTATAATACAGCAGATATTTCAGTGACGTTGCAATATATTTGCACGCATCATGACAGGGATCGTGTAAAAATGTTTCTTGAAAACAACAGTATGCTCCATAAGCAACCTCTGCCTGTATCTGATGCGGCGCTGCTGGGTAAAGAGGCAGCGCAGGACGTGGAACGCTTCCTGACCTACCGGGAAAACAGCGCGCCCACACCACTCTACAACCTGCCAGAGATGGCGGAGGCGCTGAAAGTGGGTGTCATTCACGTAAAGGATGAGGGGCAGAGACTGGGACTGGGCAGCTTCAAGGCGCTTGGCGGTGGCTACGCGGTCACCCGGCTCGTGCTGGAAAAAGCAGCCCAGCAGGAAGGGCGGAAGGTGGATGTATCCGAACTGCATAGCCCGATGGTACGTGCGGTAGCCATGGGAATGACATTCGCCTGCGCCACAGACGGAAACCACGGGCGCGCGGTCGCACAGGGCGCGCAGGCAGTCGGGGCGAAAGCGGTCATTTTTGTTCATAAAGGTGTCAGTCACGACCGCATTGCGGCCATTGCCCGCTTTGGCGCGGAAATCGTACATGTGGATGGAACCTACGATCACTCTGTGACAGTGGCGGCGCAGACGGCGGCCGAGAAGGGCTGGATCACGATATCGGATACGTCATGGCCGGGTTACGAATATATTCCCGGTCTGGTCATGCAGGGTTACATGAACCTCGTGCGTGAGGCGCTGCGTCAGATGCCCGCTCCGCCTACGCATGTATTCGTACAGGCCGGGGTAGGGGGAATTGCAGCCGCCGTTGCTGGCCATCTGGCGGTTGTCATGGGTGCGGCGCGTCCGGTTTTCACGGTAGTGGAACCGGCCCGCGCCGCGTGTCTTTATCAATCAGCACTGAAAGGCGAACCCGTGACGGTTCCGGCCACGCAGCCCACCATCATGGCCATGCTTGAATGTTATAGTCCCTCTCTCGCCGCGTGGCGCATCCTGTCCCATACGGCGGATGCCTTCATGACGGTCGATGAGGATGATGCTGTAAATGTCATGAAGCGCCTTGCTTATCCCCAGGGGCGTGATCCGGCTATCGTGGCAGGGGAAAGCGGAGGCGTCGGGCTTGCGGGGCTTATCCGTGCAGCGACCTCGCCCGAAATACGTACTGTACTTGGGCTTGATGCTGCATCGCGTATTTTTGTCATCAATACCGAAGGCGCTACGGACCCCGTGCGATATGGTGAGATTGTGGGATGCCACCCCGATCAGATCCGTCCTGCCGCAAGCGTCCGGGCCTGAAAATCATGAAGCCGTTATCAGTCAACAGCACCCGTCTTCTGGCCCGTCTTCAGGAACTGGGCAGTATTGGCAGAGACGCGGATGGCAGATTGACGCGTCTCGCCCTGTCCGATGCTGACAGACAGGCCCGTGACCACCTTGTTGCGTGGATCAGGGCTGCGGGTCTGGAAGTGGCGATAGACCGGATTGGCAATATTTTTGGCATATGGGGTGGGAACAAATATGGTAGCCAGCAGCCGGTCCTGCTGGGGTCGCATATTGATACCGTCATGAATGCAGGCATTTATGATGGGTGTTACGGCGTTCTCGCCGGGCTGGAGGTTATCCAGACACTTCGCGAAGCAGGCTTCGTTCCCGAACGGCCCATCGCCGTGGCCGCGTTTACGAATGAGGAAGGGGTCCGCTTTGCACCGGACATGATGGGATCTCTGGTTTACGCAGGGGGACTGGAATTGGAAACGGCGCTTGCCACACGCAGCACCGATGGTGCGGTGCTAGGACAGGAGCTTGCCCGTATTGGTTATGCTGGCGATCATGCTGTCGGTTTCATGCGTCCCCATGCGTATGTAGAGCTTCATATCGAGCAGGGGCCCGTACTGGAACATTCCGGCATTCCCATCGGCGCGGTGGAGGATCTGCAGGGCATTTCATGGCAGCGCATCACGATAGAAGGGCAGGCCAACCATGCGGGCACAACGCCGATGGCCCTACGGCGCGACGCCGGATACGCTGCAGCACGGATCATGACCTTCGTGCATGACCGCGCCATGGCTTCAGAACCGTCTGGTGTTGCCACTGTGGGCAGCGTTGCTTTTGAACCCAACGCCATAAACGTCATCCCCGCCCGGGCAACCCTGACAGTCGATCTGCGCAATCCCGATGAAACGGGACTGCAGGATGAGGAAAATGCGTTGGCCGCGTTCCTGTCTGATCTGGAGACATCGGGAAATGTAAAAATCCATGTCGAAATACTTGCCCGCTCCCGACCCGTTACATTTGATGCCCGTATTATTGACCTGATCGAAAAGGCGACATTGAAACGCGGCCTGACCGCCCGGCGCATGACTTCCGGTGCAGGGCATGATGCACAGATGATCGCCAGCATGGCGCCAACTGCGATGATTTTCGTTCCCAGCCACAAGGGCATTAGCCATAACCCGGCCGAATTTACATCGAACGAAGGGCTGATTGCAGGGGCGAACGTGCTGCTTGATGTGACTCAGCATCTTGCAGACGCATCATAATACCGAAAGAGCGAATGAAATACATAAAGGGAAGACGACTATCACAGCATTAATTCAGAAGCGGGCTTAGGTAATCAAAAGATGTATTGATATGTCATATGAAAGTACGTCGCCGCAGCCGTCTGGCACCTGCCACCCCAAGACACTTTCTGGAGCATTTCGTTGCGGGTAGCCCGCGCGCAGTGCTACGGAGATTATCGGTGTCAATCGCAATACCGCGACCCTATCCTGTAGTAAGAGTCGGTAAATTATCGTCGGGCACAATGCTCTGGAAGCGCCTCTCGAAGGGAAGGTCGAAGTCGATGAAAGCTATTTCGGCGGACATCGCAAAGGCAAAAGAGGCCGGGGTGTTGCCGGAAAAGTCGCCGTTTTCTGGCTCCTCCAGCGTGACGCCGCGCCCATGCCGTGATGATCCCTGATGCGGGAAGCAGGACGCCCATGCGGTCATTCGAAAAAAATACGTTCTGGTTCAATCGTTTATTCAAACGCATGGCACATCTGCCCCACTGGGCCTGTATCCCCAACCCAGCCGGGAAGCAGAGGCGCAATCCGCCGCCATTACGCTTCGTTCAACCCGTACCGCCTGAATGTCGGTTGGTCCTAAAGCGGCTGCCTTTCGTGGAGAGCGATCAAAGATGAATCCATGACCTGAGCACGGTTTGCGACCGTATCCGCCCGGCGCACTCTCCTCGCCCTTTCTGCTCCACGGAACGCTGCCGTTCTGATACCCGAGGCGGACAGGCCCAGCAAAGGCAGCGCCTGTCGGTAAATGAGCGTTTTTTTCATCTCGGGGACCGTGCTCCGTCTCCACGCTCAGGGGGCATATTCTGCCGGGGCCTGATCAAGTGACCCGGTAGAAAATGCCAGGCTGGCCGCCGCGATCAGGGCGGCGTAATAGGCATCGGAATGACTGAGGGTCGCATCCAGAAGGCCGTTCTGGGCCATGGATGTCTGTATGATTGACCCCACACCATTGCGATAGGCGGCATACGCTGCATCGAACGCTGTCCGTGTCGCAGCCTCCAGCCTGCCGGATGCGCTGTAGGCGCTCAGACTGGTATGCAGGGCGTTTTCTGCCGCCACAATCTGCTTGACGGACGCATCCACCGTTTTCTGTAATGTGGCGCTGGCGCTATCCGCCCGGTCCTGTGCCTGCCTGAGCTGGGCCGCCCGCATGCCGCCATCAAAGATCGGTACGCTGATCCCACCCAGAATCACGCTGCTGAGCGCATTGGAAGACAGGTTGAGGGTGGGCGGACTATCACTGCCGACCCCCGGCACGGAAGACAGCGCCAGCCGACCGGTGGTATAGGCAACATTGCCAGTCACGAAGATCTTGGGCAGGAATTCGCTTCTGGCTGCGGTAACCTCACTTTGGGTAGCTTTTACGCTTGCGTAAGCCGCCAGTACATCCGCCCGGCGTGCAACCGCCTGCTGGACAAAGGCATCACTCAGTCGGGTATCATCCAGCGTAAGGGGCCGGTCCGATACATTCTCGGTCTGCAGGCGGGTGCGGGGGGAAATGCCCATCGCATTGACCAGTTCCAGATAGGTATTTTCCACATCGCCCTGCGCCTGCACAAGACGGAGTTCGGTCTGGGCCGTGGCCTGGCGGGCCTGTGTCGCATCCACGATCGTGCCCTGCCCATGTTTCAGCCGCGCCTGTGCGGCATCCTCCACCCGCCGGGCATTTTCCAGCGCCTGTTCCAGCCAGCGCACGCGGGAAGCCGCCGCCGCGTGGGCATAGAAGGCGATGGTAACACCATAAATGATTTTCTGGTGGGCGGCGGTAAACAGGATATTGGCCCCGATCTGTCCCTGCCGCATCGCGGCCAGCACGGCTTCACGTTTGCCAAAATCAAACAGAAGCCATTCTAGTCCCACCGTCTGGATTTCACCCGCACCTGAACCGGCGTTGCGAACGCCACCGACAAGATTGTTGAAACTGGTCACCCCGCCATTGAAAGCATCGCCCGCCGCGCCGCCGTTGCTGATGGAAGGGTTGTCACCATTGTTGCGGGTGTGATTGTAGCCGCCCACCACAGTTGCCGTCAGCCGGGGCAGGTAGGTGCTTCTGGTAATGCCCACAGCCAGAGCCGCATCGCGCGCCGTATCCCACGCCCGACGCGTATCGGGGTTGGCCGACTGGGCAATGTCAATCAGTTCCGCCAGCCCGTAAGCATGCCCGGCCTGTGCGGTAATGGCCGTATCAGGGGGCCGCACCTGAATCTGGCTGTTGGAGGGCAGGGTGAAGCCCGGTGGCATCAGCAGCCCATGTCGGGCCGCACGACCGGGCTGGATTTCGCCGCTGGCGGTCTGGCCGGGCTGCCATGGGCTGTCCGGACTGGCCGGGGCACTGGCCAGTTCATGCGTGGCGCACCCGCACAGGACAACAATCGCGCAGCCGGCCAGTATGGAAAAAGCATGACGGTTCATCGGGCGCTGTGTTCCAGTTGTTCGATCCGTGCCGCCGTATCAGGCGGGGCGTGGCCCAGCAGCGTGGTGCCCAGGCATCCGGCCTGCGCCAGCGTGTCGCGCCATGTTATAAGCTGGGTATTGCGCCGGTCCGCATCGTCGCCCGGGGGTACCGGTTCGGCCCGGGTGTATTCCACCGCCAGTTCCGCAGCTTCCATCGCGCCCTGTACCCGGACAAACAGGGCTTCGCGATGCTGGAGAACAGGCGCATCCGCCTGCCGGCGCAGGAGGCCGAACAGGGCTGCAAGTTTCCCCGGTATCGCATCACGCGCACTGGCGGGCCAGAAACTGGTGAAGATGGCGTACGTGATGAAATTGCCGATCATGATTCCTACAATACGGTCCCGCGCCGTCGCCATGTCACTGGTTGGTCCATAGCCCTTGAGATCGGTCAGGTAGAAGGCAAGACCAATCTGGAAACCGGCATAGGCGATCCGTGCATCACCTGTCTTGATCCATGCTCCGAGCAGGGAAACGACAAAGACAAGAACCAGAAAACCCGTAATGCCATCCAGGTGCGGCATGACGAAAATGATGCCCAAGATCCCGATCATACCCCCGATCAGCGCCCCGGTGATGCGCAGCGTCAGTTTGGAGATCATTTCGCCCATAGTGGGGAGCGCCACGATGAAACAGGTGATGACGCAGGTATGGATGCCCGGCCAGTCCAGCATCTTGAACAAAAGATAGCTGCTCATGACCGCAGCCGTGCCCTTGACCGCGAAGCGGACATGAGTGGGGCTGGTGAATGCATCAGGGGCAAAGAAACCTGCAGGACCACCCGTTTTTTCCGGTTGCGCTCCGGCAGGCGTTGTAAATGTCGGCAACAGGGCCGCAAGGTCATGCAGGATGGCGCTGTCCCCGATAGGAGCGGGAAGGGGGATATCGACAGGATAGTCGCCTTCTTCGAACATGGCCGCCATATCGCCCAGTGTTGCGACCAGTTCGGGCGGGGCGGCAGCCTGCGCGCGTGCTGCATCAATCGACAGCGCCAGCACCGCGACACTGGCATTGGCGGCCTGCTGCAGGCAGGCAAGGTCATGGGGGGACCAGACCTTTTCCAGTCCCGCCATTTTCACATTGCCCATCATTTCGGCAGACCCGGCGCGTAGCAGACCCGTGGCATGGTCGATCAGCCTGTCATCAGGGTTCCGCAGCAGGCTAATGGACAGGTTGAGACGCGCTGCAATGCCATCGGTCAGAAGCGTTTTGGGCGAAGGACAGATCAGCAGCCCGAGCACAATCATCACCGCGCCGGGCACGGCGAGAAACAGATCGGTATACAGCACGGCACGGGTCACGATTTCACCCACCGGTACCTGATCAATGGCAATCAGCGCATACACGACGGTCAGGCCGAGCACGTAGGCGACTGGCCTGAGCCTGCTTGCCGAGCCCAGAAAGAAAAAGCCGAACGACAGAAGCGCAATGATGATGACCAGCCCCATCGGGTGGTCCAGCGTCAGACGGACCAGCCCGAACACGAAAGCCAGCAGGAACACGACGAAGATGTTGAGGCCCACTGCCGCCAGCACATTCGTCACCCGGTCTTTCTGCCACAGCGCCATGGTCACCAGAGCAGGCACGGCCAGATCGGGCACCTGCCATATTTCCCCCACCAGCACGGTGGTGGTACACCCCGCCGCCATACGCAGGGCATAACCCAGCCGACCGGGCGCCGGATTACAGACCAGCGCCCACAGGCGCGACAGGGACAGACCATGGGGCATGCCCGTGCGCGCCCCCTGTGCGGTCGGGACGTTAGTGGCAGGCGGCGCCATAACGGATCTCGACGGTAGCGGTGGCGCCCATGCGCAGCAGGGCAGGGCGGATGTCGTCCAGCCGGATCCGGACCGGAAAACGCTGGGCGACGTGAACCCAGTCCATCTGCCGTGGCACGAGGGGCAGCATGCGTGCAAGGCCGGTCGTATCGGCGGACATGACGCCCCACCCAATGCTTTCCACATGGCCCCGCAGGGGGGTGTGGCGGTCGATCATGGAATAGACCGTAACACAGTCACCGGGATGAACGGGAGCAAGGTCGACTTCCCGAATGGTGGCGGTCACGTACCATGCCTCATCCACAATCAACGTAAACAGCACCTGTGACGGGGCCAGCACTTCGCCCGGCTTTACACTGAGGCTGGTCACGTACCCGTCCGCAGGCGCGGTGACAACTGTCTGGCGCAGTTCGTAACGGGCATGGTCCAGCATCGCCTGGCTTGCGGCCTGTGCTGCCTGTGCGCTTTTCAGGTCACCCACGGCCATATCCGCCGCTTCCGACTGCTGTCGCGCCTGTGCCAGCGAGACCTCGGCATCACGCAGGGCAACACGGGCCTGGTCGTATTCCTGCCATGGAATATAGGACTTACCGGCCAGCGGCTGCAGGCGCTCGGTCGTACGGGCTGCAAGGTCGCGGTTGGTCCGGGCGCGGGTCACCTGGTCACGCGCGGCGGCGGCGGTTGCCGTTTTAACGCCAACCAGCCGCTTCTGGTTCTCCACCTCCGCGCTGGCAAGGTCCAGATTGGCCTGTGCCTGCTGCACGCCCAGTATGTAAGGCTCGGGATCGAGACGGTACAGCACATCGCCCTTATGAACATGCTGGTTGACCTGCACCGGAAGGTCTGTCAGCCGTCCACCAACCGTTGAGGCGATATGAACCAGTTCGGCATCAATGCTTGCGCTATCGGACCCGGGATAGGCATTTTCCCGGTGAGCCACATAAAAACCCAGCACGACGGCAGCACCGATGCAGCCTGCGGCAATGACCATGCCAAGCGGCTTCCTGCCTGAAATACGGACGCGCTGCATCATCCGGGTCCGAAGGCCACCAGCCAGACCGCCAGCGCGGCAAGGATACCCAATGCAACATAGGTAAAAAGCCGGAAGCTGAGGATGGCATCCACCCCGGTCAGCACAAATACCACCCGCAGGCCCAGCGACACCGCAACCCCGGTCAGCCCGCACACCATCCATGCCGGGAAATAGGCGCCCACCACTGGAAAAGAGGGCGCCCCGCGGAATGCACATCCCCCAAGCAACAGGGGAAAAAACGGCAAGGTCGTTAATGGGCGCACTGATATCATGACAGGGGAAAAATCTTCCTCAATCGTGTCGGAAATTCCCTGTTATCATATTTTCTATTAAAAAATAGTCACAAAAATATTTCTATTCCAGATTATTTAAATATAAACAAATTGTTAATTCAGTCCATTGAATGGATTGACCAGCGTCATTTTGTTAAGAACGATTTTCCAAAAAACCATCCGCAAAGCAGTGCTGAAACATTCTGTCGCCAACCATACAGCGCACCGTATCGCAACGCGTTATGACTGCAACGCCCAGATATTCTGCCCGGCCAGATAACTTGCGGCAATCATAATTTTTAAATACAATAAATAGTTAAATAATACCAATTTCAAAATAAAATACATATTTTTACTTATTAAATACGTTTCCAATAACTGATGTAACAACCATAGCCATCACGCCCCAGAATATCACCCGCAACGCTGGACGCCAGGGTGCCGTACCTCCAGCCAGAGCGCCGACAGTCCCCAGAATTGCAAGACAGATCAGCGAAACAATAGAGACACTCCATGATACCAGCCTGAGCGGTGATACCACGACCGTAAGCACCGGCAGTATGGCACCAAGCGCAAAGGCACATGCGGATGCCAGGGCAGCCTGTATCGGACGCGCCGCCGTTGCCTCGGAAATACCCAGTTCGTCACGGGCATGGGCACCCAGCGCATCATGTTTCATCAAGGCGACGGCGACCCGATGCGCCAGAAGATCATCAAGTCCACGCTGACGATATATGCCAGCCAGTTCGCTGACTTCAGAATCCCAGCTACTACCGAGTTCCCTTTTTTCACGGGTCAGATCCGCCTTTTCTGAATCTGTCTGGGAACTGACAGACACATATTCCCCCGCGGCCATGGACATGGCGCCAGCTATCAGACTGGATATGCCAGCCAGTAGTATTCCAGCCTGCGATGTATGGGCACTTGCAACGCCAATAATAAGGCTGGAAGTAGACAGTATTCCATCATTTGCCCCAAGAACGGAAGCCCGCAGCCAGCCCAGACGGGCTGTTGCATGTACCTCTCCCGAACCAGATATGCCCTTATCAATTACGCCCATTGGATATATTCCCGGTAATGAACATGCGCTGCAGAACATTGTCGTGCAGGATGAAGTCATGAAAACACGCCGCCAACACGTGGCCGGTGGCCAAGGCCGATTTCCATCATGGTCAGCCCATACAGACTGTATTCCACGCTGCGGGCCAAGCGGACATCTGCCGCCCCCACCCGATCCGCCACGTGATGCGGAGGGGTAGGGGCGGCACCATTCCCGCCGTCAGGTGGCTGACCACAAGCTGTGTGATGCAGTGGATTATGGAACAGGCCCCATATATTTGTGCTTATGAACTGCCGCATGATGATTGCCGCGCAGCTCCAGTGAAAAAGGACTGTCGGTGCGTCATAGCGTATGCGTGCGGAGAATGTTTCCTGCATCATGCCAGTCCTCATATCAGTTCCACATGACGCGAAACTGAACGCGCGGTCTCAGGCCAGGCCGGAAGCTGGGATCACATCCGGGTCGGGGAAAGTAATGCGGGCACCAAACCCCCTGCCTGATTCCGGCAGTGGGGAACGCAGGCACACGGTCGCATCCATCTGCCGGGCAATATTGCTGGCAATCGTCAGGCCAAGACCGCTACCGCGCGTGCCAGTCCCGCCGCGCACGAACGGGCTGGTCAGCCGCGCCAGCATGTCCGCCGCCAGGGCGGGACAGTCGTTGATGATGTCAATGCTACCATCTGGCAGGACGGTCACATGCACCGGAATGTCACCCACCCCGTGCAGCAGCGCGTTTTCCAGCAGGTTACGTAGCATGATGCCAGTCGCATCCATGTCACCATGCACGAATATGTGGCTGATCCCGTTTACGGTCAGGATGATTCCACACCCGTCACGCGGGTTCTGGTCCAGATCGTCCGCCAGCACACGCAGCACGGTCAGGAGATCGAAGCGGTTACGGCGGAAGGCAACACCTGACGAGGCACGTGAGAACTGCAGCAGTTTTTCCACCGTCCGTCCCAGTCGGCGCGTCCGGTCGGCAATGATATCCACCCTCCGGCCGGCCTCCATTTGCGGCGATACCATGCGGCCCAGCATCTGCACCTGCGCCAGCAGGGCGCCAAGCGGGTTGCGCAGTTCATGCGCGGCGCTCGCGGCAAAGGCGCGCTCGGTGGAGAGCGCCGTTTCCAGACGGGCCAGAAGGGTATTGACGGCGTGCTGGATGGAGACGAGTTCCACGGGCAGGTCAAGCGAGGGGATGGGCCGCAGGTTGCCACTGCCACGCGATTGCATTTCATCATGCAGGCGGTCAAGCGGGCGCAGGGCACGGCGCACGATCACGCGCACCAGCAGCCAGATGACAGGCAGGAAAACCAGTATCGGCACAATGGCGATCGCCGTTGCGCGCCACGTCGCGCCCCGACGGTGCAATGTCGGCTCCCCCACCAGCACACGATAGGCCGTGTCGGTCGGGGCTGCGATATAGACCCGGAAACGGGTGGTATCGACAAACCCGGTATGGATATCGGGCACAAAGGGCTGAACCGGCGCATTCTGTGAACGCAACACCACGTGTCCGGACTGATCGACCACCTGATAGGCAAGTGTGCGCGGTCCCACACCGGGCACCCAGGCAACAGTATCCCGTGATCCATGAGGCTGTGTAGCGATGGTGGCCTGCAGCCGTTCGGAGACCTCCTGCAGGGAATTGTCCAGCCGTTCCGTTATTTCGTAGCGGGTAAAGCCTGCAACGGCGAGGCTGAGAGCGAGCAGGCTGAGCGTCACCACGCTCAGGACACTGCTGACAATGCGGGTGGCAAGGCTCCAGTTCTTCATACTGTTTCACCCGCAGTCAGACAGTATCCACGGCCACGGACAGTCCTGATCACCGTGTTGCCCACCTTCTTGCGCAGGCGACTGACGAAAACCTCGACAGTGTTGCTGTCCACATCCTGATCCAGCGCGTACAGGGCCGTGTCGATCTGCTGGCGGGAATAGATCCGCCCCGGACTGCGCGACAGCAGTTCCATAATGGCCCATTCCCGTGCGGTCAGGTCCAGCACCCGCCCGTTGCGCGATACCGAGCGGTTTTCCCGGTCGATCGTAATCTCGCCAATGCGATAATGGACTGGCCTGCGCGGTGCGGCATAGCGCCGCGCCACGGCAGCGATACGGGCCACGAGTTCGTTCAGGTCGTAAGGCTTGACAATATAATCATCTGCCCCTTCCGACAGGCCGGCAATGCGGTCGCTGATCTGGTCTTCCGCCGTGGTGATGAGGATGGCGATATTCGATGACGTCCGGCGGATGTCACGCAGCAGGCTGCGCCCGCTGCCATCCGGCAGGCCAAGATCGAGCAGCATGAAATCATAATCCACGATGGCCATGGCCGCGCGCGCGTCCTCCAGCGTCATGAACCAGTCCACTGCATGCCCGTCCAGCCGCACGCGCTCCTGCACAGCCACCCCAAGGTCATGTTCATCTTCCACGATAAGGATACGCATCAGTCCTGAACCTTCTCTCGCATGACCCGGGCGTAAAGCGATGGCAGCATCAGGAGTGTAAGCAATGTGGACGTAACCAGCCCGCCGATCACCACGCTGGCCAGCGGGCGTTCGACTTCCGCCCCGGCGCTGTCCGAAAACGCCATGGGGAAAAAGCCAAGGCTGGCGACAAGGGCCGTAGCCATGACGGGACGGAAACGGGATCCGGCGGCGGCAAAGGCCGCCTGTGCTACCGCCATGCCGCCCGCGCGCAGGGCTGCGATTTCGCTAACCAGCACCACCCCGTTTAGGATCGCCACGCCAAACAGTGCAATAAAGCCGATGCCTGCAGAAATGCTGAATGGCAGGCCGCGCAGTGTCAGCGCCACGATGCCGCCGGTCGCCGCCACCGGCAGGTTGATGAATACCAGAAGCGCCGGCCGAACCGCGCCAAACGCCACCACCAGCAGGGCAAAGATCAGGCCAAGGGCAATGGGCAGGACGATCTCCAGCCGCAGCACCGCTGATTGCAGGTTACGGAACTGGCCATCCCACTGCATGGTATAGCCTGCGGGCAGTTTTACGTCCCGCATCACGCGGGCCTGTGCTTCGGCCACGTAGGACGCAAGATCCCTCCCGCGCACATTGGCCTGCACCACCATGCGCCGACGCACCCGGTCCCGGCTTATACGCGGCGGGCCATCAACTTCATGCACATGCGCCACCTGTGAGAGCATGACACTGCCTTGCCCGTCCATACGCCGGACCTGCAGCGCACCAATTGCGGCAGCCGAGGTCACGCGCTTCGGGTCAAAGCGCACCTGCGTGCTGATGATGGCATTGTCCACCATCACCGGCCTTGTGCCGATATGTCCGCCGACTGCCTCTACCGTATCCAGAATATCCTGCACCGCCACGTTACGGCTGGCAGCCTGCGTACGGTCGATATCGGCCACGATCAGCGGCACGGTGCCATCGCCCGCCGCCGCCACGTCCGCCGCGCCCTTCACGCCGGACATTGCGGCCACCACCCGGTCGCCCAGTTCGGCCAGCGTTGTCAGGTCATCTCCGAAGATCGAGACGGCAATCTGGGTGCGCACGCCAGAGAGCAGGTCGTCCATGCGCATCTGCACCGGCTGGCTCCATGAATACAGTGCATCGGGCAGTTCGCGCCGAAGGGTGTCGTCCATCGCGGCCACAAGCCCGGCCTGCGTGCGGGCGGTTTTCCATGTGGAGGGTGGGTTGAGAAAGACGAAGCTGTCGGTCTCGTTTACCCCCATCGGATCGGTCGGGATGGCGGATGTGCCGGTATTGCTGATCACCGTCCTGACCTCGGGGAAGCGGCGCAGGATCTGCTCCTGCTTCGTGACCGACGCCAGCACGGTGTCGAGCGCGGCCGAGGGCAGCCGCGTGGTGGTGACCGCAAGTGCCCCTTCATCAAGCTGGGGTATGAATTCACCCCCCAGTCGTGTGGCAAGAACAGCCGATACGACCAGCACCGCGATCGTACCGCCAAACAGGATGCCCGGATGCGTCTCGCCCCATGTCATCATGTGCATATAGGGGCGGCGCAGCCATGCGATCAGCCGTGTATCGCCCGCAGGCTGCACCCGCCCCAGCGTCAGGCTGGCCAGCACGGGAATGCAGATGAAACAGTACGCAAGCGAGGCCAGCAGCGCCATGATGACCGTCTGCGCCATGGGGCGGAACATGTGCCCCTCGATCCCCTGCAGGGTCAGGATGGGCAGGTAAACCATGATGATGACCAGTATGGCGAACCCGACCGGGCGCATGACCTGCTGTACGGACGAGACCACGAGGGGCATGAATTCCACATCCGGCTCCTCCTCCCGTCGGGAGAGGACATGCTCGATCACCACCAGCGAACCATCGACGATCATGCCGAAGTCGATCGCGCCAAGGCTGAGCAGATTGGCCGAAATCCCGAACTGTCGCATCCCCGCCATGGCGCAGACAAGGGCCACCGGAATGACCGAGGCAATGACAAGAGCCGCCTGCCAGCTCCCGATCACCACCACCAGCACGCCCACCACCAGCACCGCGCCCATCAACAGGTTGTCGCGCACGGTAGCAATGGTCTGCCCGGTCAGGGTGGCGCGGGTGTAGTAGGGTTCCAGCGTTACGCCTGCGGGCAGTGCCTGCCTGATACCCGGCAGGGCACGGTCAATCGCGGCAAGGGTGGCGTTGGAACTGGCCCCACTTTCCATCATCACCACGCCGATCACGATTTCGCCCTGTCCATCGCGCGTGACCGCCCCCAGCCGGGTACGTGCGCCCGTCGTGATGCGCCCGAGGTCGCACAGGCGTATGACCGAGCCGTCCGCATTCGTCCGCACGGCGATGTTGCCAAAATCCGCCAGACTGCCCACCAGCCCACGCCCGACCACGCTCTGCTGTTCGGCATGATGCGTGATCCAGCCACCACCGGACGCGGCATTATTCTCATCCACCGCACGATAGACCTCACCGACTGAAAGATTGGCCCCGATCAGCCGTGCCGGATCGAGCGTGACTTCATAGGTTTCCTCGGCCCCGCCATTGACGTTGACATCCACCACGCCGGGAACAAGGCGCATCTGCGGCATCACGGTCCAGTTCATGATGCGGTTGAGTTCCATGAGCGAGCGCCCTGCGCCGCAGATCTGGAACTGCATGATCTCACCCATGCCGGTGGCCAGCGGCCCCATGCTGATGGTAATTTCAGGCACGGATATGTTCGAACGCGCCTGCTGCATGCGCTCGTTTACGCGGGTGCGGTCAAGGTTGATGTCGGTGTCATCGGCAAACTGCACATACACCACCGACACCCCGCCACGGGAGACGGAGCGCAGGTCGGTCATGCCGGGAATGCCGGTCATGCTGGCCTCGACGGGAAAGGTGATGAGTTTCTCCACTTCCTCCGTCGCAAGGCCGGGCGCGACGACCGAGACAAGCACCTGACGGGGCGAGATATCGGGCACCGCCTCCACCGGCAGGCCCAGCACCGTCATGATGCCAGCCGCCAGCAGCACGAAAAGTCCGCCCAGAACCAGCATACGCGCACGTAGCAGGGCTTCAAGATACCTGCGCGCCATCACTCCGTATCCATCCCGGCAAGGCCGATGACCGAACGCAGGGCGAAACTGCCATGCCCTACGACCGGCTCGCCCCCTTTCAGGCCGGAGCGGATGACTGCCCGCGTCCCGTCATCCAGCGCCACATCGACCACGACGGGCCGGTAATCGGTTTCGCTCACCCGCATGAACACGACGCTATGCCCGTCAATCTGCTGGCGGGCTTCGGACGGCACGACAATGCCCGCAACGCTGTCGCGCTGTGCCAGTGTTGCATCCAGCACCATGCCGGGCATCAGTGCGCCGGTAGGGTTGGGCACGGTGCTTATGACCCGGACCAGCCCGGTCAGCGGACTGGCCATGCCATCCACCGTGTTGATACGCGACGTGAACGGGCCATCTGCTGCCTGCGTCACCTGCTGGCCGCCCGGCGCGATCCGCGCCGCCTGATCGGGCGGGATATCGGAAACGATCCATACGCTGGACAGATCTGCCACGCTCGCCACGTCCATGGTCGGGTCCATGTCGCCCGCCACCGACGTATTGATTGCCTGCATCATGCCATCGACAGGGGAAATCAGGGTCGAGGTCTCATCTTCCGTGCCGTGGCTGTCCTGTTCCGATGATGAATTGAACTCTTCCGCGAAACGGTGGCCCAGCGTGTCCACGTCCGCCTGTCGCGCGCGCATTGTGGCGTCAGCCTGCGCCAGTGCATCCTGCCTGCGGCGCAGTTCGGCCATCGACAGACTTTCGCCCGCCAGTGCCTTGGCCCGTTGCACGGCGCCCGCCGCATCGCTCCGGGCCGCGATGGCAGCGGTGAGTGCCGCACGCATCTGGACCGCCTGCAGGCGCGCGACATGCAGGGAATGGTCCTGATAACGCAGCAGCGCCTGTCCCCGCCGCACGGGCGTTCCCGGCTGCACCAGCACCACCAGCACCTTGCCGCTGCCAGCGGGGTGGATATGCACGACCCGGGTCGTATCAGGCATGACCCGGCTTATGACCGGCAGCATGGGCGCAACCCTGCCGGGTACCGCCGTGGCGATGGTAATACCCTCGTTTACTACAGCAGCCCCATCCAGTTTCACGACAGGAGGCAACGCCCCGTCCGTGGCATGGGCTGGCGGGCAGGACAGGCCCAGAATGAACAGGGCAGGGCTGAGCCGCTTCACGGTACGATCCCGGTTGCGATCAGCATGCGGATGCTGGCGACATGCCATTCCACCTCGGCCCGGGCGCTGGCCAGCCGGGTATTGGCTGCCGTCTGCCGGGCACCAAGCGCCGTATCCAGGCTGGCTTCGCCCAACCGCCAGGCCCGTTCCTGCGCCTCGGCCCGCTTCTCCATGTTTTCGGCTGCGGTGCGGGTGGCCTGCCGCGCGGTGGTGGCTGCGATCAGACGTTCACGTACCCGCATCATTTCCAGATGCACCATGCGCCGCGCCTGCGTTTCCTGACTGGTAGCCGAAGCCAGCCGGTTGCGTGCTTCAGCCATGATGGACGTGTTGCGGACCTCGCTGGGCAGGGGAATGCTGAAATTCAGCCCCACGCGGTCATCCCACGGGCTGCCGTACTGCTTTTCATGGATCGCATCCACGCCGATTTCCGGGTTAGGCATGAAAGAACGGTGCGCCAGCTTCATGTTAGCCTCAGCAGCTTCAACATTGCGATGCGCGACCCGTATGCGGGGATCATTGTCCTCCATGTCACGGGGCGCAATAAAACGGGCATGGGTGACGTCGCCCGCCCCATAACGCGCAAGATCCGGCACAACCGGACGGCCGAGGAGCACCTCCAGTACAGCGGCTGCATTGTCGGCCTCCTCCTGCGCCAGGGCCAGTTCATTACGCGCGTTCTCCACTGCCGCCTGCGCCATCTGACCATCGGCCGAGGCCAGTTCGCCATCATGAACCGCCCGTATTGCGCTGGTGGCCATACGTGCTGTCACATCATACAGGGTATGGGCCACATCCACCCGTGTACGGGCGATCAGGGCAGCGGCACCCGCATCAAGCACCCGGATGGACAGCGCCATGTGTTCGACATTGAGCTGTTCATCAAGCGATGCGGCTTCCGCACTTGCAACCTGTTGCGTGGCACTACCCTGTCCCGGCAGCCATAGCGGCACGGACACCCCGCCCTGATACGTTGTATAGCCTTCGTTACTGCCCAGCATGTGGTCATCCATGTATTCACCCGACAGGGTCGGGCCACCGGCAAACCATGACCCCGCCGCATTCACGCGGGCACGGGCGGAATGGTGGCCGACCTGCAGTTCGGTGCGGACCGAATCGATCGCCCACGCCATGCTGACGGCTTCATGAAAGGACGGGCCGGACCGGGGCACCTGAGCCCGGGCCAGCACCCCCCATGTCAGGGCACCGGTCATGACTACCGACAGGAGGGCGCGCATGACGCGCTTCATGCTTCAGGCCCTCATGGAATGACGGGACCACCATGGCTGATCCGTGCAGCCAGGTCACTCCACAGTCGCGTCATCATGAGGTTGATGTAGGACGAAACCGAAAAGGGAGACTGGGACCGCGCCAGGGGGGAGAGGGACATGCGCTCCCCTATGACAAAATGCCCCTGCGAGAACAGCCGGGCGGAAATCGATCCCTGCTGCCCCTGTCCCATGGGCCTCATAACGGAAATACGTAGATGGGGTGCCGGCTCAGCGATAAGGCTGAATGCGTGCAGTTCAGCCTCATCAGACGGGCACGCCACACCCTGCAGTACGACATCGCGCAGTACGGAATGGGGATATCCGCCATACATACCGTCCACATGCAGGCGGATGCCCTGCTGGACTGTCATGCATATGCCTTCCGTCCCGCTATCTGCCCGGGTAGGCGACATTATCAGAAAGAAAATACAGGCTGTATACAGGCTGCCGTACAATATCCTTCGCATAATACGCGTCTGTTTCCTGTAAAACTTATAATTCCTGCCATCACGACGATGACTTCCTACCGATAACAGAGAAACCTGACGTGAACCTGAACATGTCATCTACGGAATAAATTTATATTATGAAAATGATTATCGTTCTGATATTGTTACAGGATTTACGGATGGAAATTCATTAATAAAGTATAATATTAGATAATTTTGAGGTGTTTCATAAATAATAATCAATTTCACAAAAATATTAACAAACAATATTACCTATCGGACGGACTGACCGGACACATACCTATTTCTTCAAATCACATGAAATTCCCCACGAGAATATTCGCCACGTAGAAGTATTTCCGATCCATGATTATGAACGTGCCGGTCATTGCCCTCTCCGCCTCGCCGGAAACTACCGCGTCTACACTCAGGGACATTTAAAGTGTCTGGGCTTTATCCGTCGTGCAAGAGAGTTGGGCTTTCCGCTAAATCAGATGCGGGTATTACTGCATCTGCGGTACAGACGTGCTGATCTTGCAAGTAATATTATGTTATTACCAGTAAAATATGAGGGGAAACAGCCGAGAAATCCATGATCTGCGATCGCTACGGCATGAGCTGAACCATCTACTAAAGCAGTGCCAGCATAGCAGGATTGGAGAATGCAGGGTCATTGATGATTTTGGCCAGATATAAGGAAAAGGCTGCAGTCGCCTCATCCAGAACGCAAAGCTCGCAAAACGGGTATTCAAGAATACGGACACAAGGAGAAATATTATGACAAGATAGCGCAGAACCTTTGCCTTGTCCGGAACCCCGCCTTGTTCGACAAAGAGGGATGACTGAAGCTTTTATTGCGTTCACCACCCACCTTCGACGTTTCCTTGGCTCTCCCGCAGGCGGGACGTCTGTTCTCCTGTTTGCGTCTCTTGCGGGTCTTATCCTGGCAAATTCACCATGGGCGTTGGGTTATAGAGCCCTGATAACGACCCCCATGACACTTTCCTTTCTGGGCGTACATGGGCCGGAAAACATGGACGCATGGGTCTCCAACGGGCTTATGGCCCTGTTTTTTATGGTGGTCATTCTCGAAATCAAGAAGGAAACCGTCTCAGGGCATCTCTCGTCACTACGCCGCGTTGCCCTGCCGCTTATCGGGGCACTGGGCGGCATGATCGTGCCCGCCCTGACGTATCTTCTGATAACATGCGGACATCCGGAAGCGACGCGCGGCTGGGCTATTCCTGTTGCAACGGACGCTGCATTCACGTTGCCGATCATTCTTGCTCTTGGAAGGCATGTCTCGCCGGGAGCCAGAGCCTGGCTGATGGCGTTGGCCATTTTCGATGATGTGCTGGGTATCGTGGTAATCGCCCTGTTTTACGGAAGCACTCTGTACTGGCCAGCACTGGTGGCGGTCGGAATTGTCACGGCAGCGTTGATCGGAGCGAACAGGGCCGGGATCAGAACGTTATGGAGTTATGCCACCGGGGGCATTCTCCTATGGATAGCACTTCTGGAATCTGGCCTGCATCCAACTCTTGCTGGGGTGATAACCGGACTCTGCCTGCCAGCGACAGCATCCGGAAAAGGCGTTGGACAAGTTACGCCTCTCGACAGGACAGACTCCGCGCTGGCACCCTTCGTCACATGGATGGTTCTGCCGCTTTTCGGTTTCATGAATGTGGGTGTGTCATTGACGGGTGTTCATCTGGACATGATGCTGGAGCCTGTTCCGCTCGGGATCATGTTGGGACTGATTGTTGGCAAGCCTGTCGGTGTCTTTGGCGCGACGCTGCTTGCGACCCGATTGAAGATCGCTACGCTTCCGGCCGAAACACCAACGGGAATGTTGTTTGGCCTTTCTCTGCTGTGCGGCATCGGATTCACGATCAGCCTGTTTATCGCGAACCTGGCATTTGCCGGATCAGACCTTGTAAGCCCGGCCAAGATGGGCATTTTCGCCGGCTCGGTCCTGTCTGCCCTGTTGGGGTGGTGCTGGTTGCGTTTCTTGCCTCAGCATGACCGGCCATCTTCGCAGTAGAAGATGGCCGACAAGAGGGAAATTGTCACCCACAGCCAGCATTCGTCTTTCCCTGTCTGCTTCGCGAGAACAGGGCGGACAGGCTGCTGATACCCACATTCAAAACATTCCGTCCAGCAGCAACGTTTTCGTAAAACCACCATTAATGCCAAATTTCAGCACGGCGACATTGTGGGAGCTGACTTTACGATCAGGCTGGTGAAGAAATAAACTCGTCACCCGCTGATGTTAAAAAACCAAATGATTGGGACGCAATCTTCAGCCGGTAATAAACGCCAGAATATCGGCGTGGATGACGTCAGCATGGGTCGTGTGCATGCCATGCGGATAACCGGCATAGATTTTCAATGTGCTGTTCTGAAGTAGCCTGTCCTGAAGGATTGCCGCATTTTTATAAGGCACGACTTGATCATCATCGCCCTGCAGCACAAGCACCGGCACGGTGATGGCCTTCAGATCCTCCGTCTGGTCCGTTTCGGAGAAGGCCCTGATCCCTTCATAATGGGCCTTCGCACTGCCCATCATGCCCTGGCGCCACCAGTTGCGGATCGTTCCTTCTGAAACTTCCGCGCCCGGACGGTTGAAGCCGTAGAACGGCCCGCTCGCCACATCCAGAAAGAACTGCGCGCGATTGGCCGCCAGCCCGGCACGCAGCCCGTTCAGCACCTCGATCGGTGCGCCTTCAGGGCTGCGATCCGTCTGAACCATCAAAGGCGGCACGGAACTGATGAGCACGGCTTTGGCGACACGACCCTGAGGCTGACCATATTTCGCGATATAGCGGGCAACCTGTCCGCCCCCTGTCGAATGCCCGATATGGATGGCGTTTTTCAGGTCGAGATGTTCGACAACAGCCGATATGTCCGCCGCGTAATGATCCATGTCATGACCGTCGCTCACCTGCGCCGAACGCCCGTGACCGCGGCGGTCATGCGCAATGACGCGAAATCCCTTGCTCAGGAAGAACAGCATCTGCGTATCCCAGTCATCGGCGCTGAGTGGCCAGCCATGATGGAAGACGATCGGCTGGGCGTTCTTCGGTCCCCAGTCCTTGTAGAAAATCTCTACGCCGTCAGATGTCGTGACGAATGGCATGATACGTCTCCTTGCCGATCAGGAACGGGATACTGTTCACAGTCTAACGTTAAAGATAACTTCAAGGTCAAGTTGCATTCATGACGGGAGGTACATCATGAAGATTGGAGAACTGGCACGGCAAACCGGTCTTACAGCTTCTAAAATCCGGTTCTATGAACGTATCGGATTGCTGAAAACGGTTGATCGTCGTTCCAACGGATACCGAACCTATCCGCTACAGGCCGTGCTGATCCTGAGGCTTATCACAACGGCGCAGCGAGCTGGGTTTACGCTGGATGAAATCCGTACCCTGCTGCCCGCTGATCTGAAACACTGGAACCATGATGCGCTCATGGACGCACTGACACGCAAGATTGCGGATATCGAGGCCCTGCAGGCACGTCTGGCCGAAAGCAAAGCGCACCTCCTTCGTCTGGTTGAGGACATTCAGGCTCGCCCCGACGACATGGACTGTGCGGCTAATGCCCATCGTGTTTTGACGAATGTGCTTATGGCGTCTCCCGAAAATCTGGATGTCACATCTGACGATGTGCGCCTTCTGGACAGGACGGATCGTCGTCTGTCCGTGAGCAGGGGGCGCAGCAAAAAAGCTGTTTCGCCTTAAAGTCCTCCCAGAAGGGACACGACTGTTCTTGCGGTCGCTCTGGCGGAAAAAGGGTTCTGGCCCGTCACCAGTTTTCCATCCGCCACGACATGGGACATGAATGGCAGAAGGGCTTTTTCATAAAGCGCGCCCCGTGCCTTCATTTCAGCTTCCGCGTTGTAGGGTATCTCCCGCGAGACGCCCGCCAGCCTTTCCTCGGTCCATGAAAATCCGGTGATTTTGCGCCCGGAGACCAGAAAGGAACCATTGGCCAACCGGGTGTTCAGAAGCCCGCAATATCCATGACAGACAGCGGAAACAATGCCGCCCTTTTCCCACAATGCGCGTGTGATGGCCTGCAGTCCTTCATTATCGGGAAAGTCCCACATTACACCGTGCCCGCCGGTAAAGTAGATCGCATCATAATCCTGCGGATTGATGTCTGCGGGGCAAGGGGTTGCAGACAGCAGGGCCATTTTTGCCGGATCGGCCAGCCACGCTTTTGCGGAACCGTCGCGCATCGGCCATTTCAACGCACGCGGGTCAAGCGGAACCTTGCCACCCATGGGGCTGACAATGCGCTGTTCATAACCCCTGGCGGCAAACACGTCCCAGGCATGCGTCAGTTCCGACAGCCATAATCCAGTTGGGTGCGCAGGATTGTCGAAATGCGCAATGTTGGTGGCAACGTGAAGTATATGGCGGCTCATGGCTGGCCCCTTTCATGCGGCAGGGTAGTCGAACGGCCGTTCTGTAACGTTCAAGTCCGGTTGAAGGTCAATCTGTCGTTTGACATTAAATCTGACTTCAACGTTAGCGTTGTAAGGGCAAACTTGCTCGGCACCATGGAGGCAGCCCCACATGCAGACAATCTTGGGCGCAAATGGCCAGATCGCCACAGAACTGGCGCGGACATTGCATCAGCATCATACGGGCGATCTGCGGCTCGTGAGCCGCAATCCCCGCAAGGTCAACCAGGACGACACTCTCATGGCTGCGAACCTGCTGGATGCAGGGCAGACGATGCAGGCAGTGAAAGGCAGCCGGATCGTCTATTTCACAGCCGGCCTGCCCCCTGACAGCACGCTCTGGGAAGAGCAGTTTCCCGTCATGCTGAAAAACGCCCTGCAGGCGAGCCGGGCGGCGGGGGCCAGTTTTGCCTATTTCGACAACACGTACATGTATCCGCAGGACAGCGAGATCCAGACGGAGGAAACGCGCTTCGCCCCGGTTGGCCGGAAAGGGCGGGTGCGCGCCGCAATGGCGTCCATGGTAATGGAAGAAATGGCCCGGGGAGACATTCCCGTGCTCATCGCCCGCGCACCGGAATTCTATGGTCCGGGGAAAACGCAGAGTTTTACCAACGCCCTGATCATTGACAGGCTGAAAGCGGGCAGAAGACCGCTGGTCCCTGTCCGTGACGATACGCGCAGGACCCTCATATGGACGCCGGATGCAAGCCGCGGGCTCGCAACGCTGGGCAACGCACCGGATGCTTATGGCCAGACCTGGCATCTGCCGTGCTGTGATGATCGACCGACCTACAGGACATTCGTTACTATGGCGACCAGGATTTTCGGACGCACGCCTTCCTATTCGGTCATCGGCAGATGGCCATTGATCATCGCAGGCATTTTCTCAAAAAAGGTGCGGGAAATCAGAGAACTGCTGCCCCGCTACGAGCAGGACAATCTCTTCGACTCAACGAAATTCAAACGCCATTTTCCTGCGTTTTCGGTCACGACATATGAGGAGGGTCTGGAGTTCATCATGAAGAAGTGGAGAGGCAGATGAGCCTGAATAATCCCGGCTTCTCCACTTTTTACGGAATCAGCAGGAGCTTTCCGGTCGTCTTGCGGCTTTCCATGTCGGCATGGGCGCGGGCGGCGTCGGCCAGCGGGTAGGTGCCGCCAATGTTGACCTTCAGCCTGCCTTCAGTGATCCAGTTGAAGAGCTGCGCCGAATGGCGCACGGAGCAGATCTATCGTCTTCACAAGGAGTTGGGCATGCAACTGCGCAACATGGTGCCGAGGAGCATCCGGGTCGACCAGGGCTCGGAGTTTATCAGCCGGGATCTGGATTTACGGGCGTATCAGAAGGGCATCGTGCTCAACTTTTCCTGCCTAGACAAAAATGGAGGCTTGGCGTCAGGATTACAACGAAGTCCGCCCACACAGTGCTATCGGCAACAAGCCACCGATATCGCTGCTGAACAGTTCTCCGGCATGCTTGTCGGCTAAGCTTTGACCCCGGAAGTTTCCAGTTCACGCTGGTCCAGATTCGGGAAGAACTTCAATAAAAACAGGACCTCTCCTTTTGACTGGTAACAAAATGGGGGACACGTCATCCCTTTTGCCGACTCAGTCGAAGGATAATCCATTATTCACTGACCCAGAGTGGATCCGCCAACATCACGGTCCGCAGCCATGCACGTGCGTGACTGCCCACGGCTTAATGCAATACTTATGGCCTCACGCTTGAAAACTTCCGTGCGCTCCATCTCGCCGGTCTCCGGATACGAACATTAAAATGTTCGGATGACCGACTCAAATCAGTTACAAGTCCACTTCGTATCTCCAGCATATGGCGCCATGCGCGTGAAGATATGGTCAGATGTCCATGAAGACTGTCATTCTGGTCGGACCAGTTCTTATTGAAAATCATTAATATAAACAATTACATGTCCGCGTAATGAATTCGGCGTAACGGGTTGACCAACACAAAGTCGTCAGAAGGCCGCATTTAAAGTCTGACTGCGTGCCAGAGCAATCTTGTCTTTGCAAAAAAGAAAAACATGCCTTAGAAGCTTTAATCTAAACTATTATGATATAACATCGATTTATGATAATCTGCATCATACGGTATGGAACAGACAATGCCTGTGCACTCATCGCTCGTAGCAAACTCCGCCAAGCATAAGGAGGACACGAAAAAATCAGTCGACAAGATGGCACTGAGGGTCTGGATCCGGATGTTTGCCTGCACCCAGTTGGTTGAAAAGCGCGTACGCAAGCTTTTGCGGAAAAAGTACAATACTACCCTGCCGCGCTTTGATGTTCTTGCCCAGCTTGATTCCAGCAACGGAACGCTCTCGATGGGCGACCTGTCCCAGCGCCTGATGGTCACCACGGGCAACGTGACCGGACTGATCGACCTTATGGAACAGGAAGGGCTGGTTGAACGTCACCCTCATCCCACCGACCGGCGCAGCACGCTGGTGCAGATGACCGCGCTGGGTGAACAGCTCTGTTCAACCGCCATGCCTGCCCATCAGGAATGGATACAGGAAATGCTGAAAGGCATGACCGAGGATGAACTGTCCCAGCTTCACCAGTTGCTGGGCAAAACCAAAGCAGCCATTGCGGCAAGGGAAGAGCAATGGGAACAGAAGCGGACAAGAGCAGAATAATGACGGAACAGATCGCGCAGGCACATAACGAGACACCGGCCAATGAAACGCCGGCAGAACTGGTACTGCGGGTCATGACCATGCCAGCCGACCTGAACGGGGCGGGCAGCATATTCGGTGGCTGGATCATGGCGCGCCTTGACCAGGCGGCTGGCCTTGCCGGCGGCAGCGCCAGTTCGGGAAACGTGACGACGGTCGCGGTCAAGGAACTGCTGTTCCTCCACCCTGTGTATCCGCATCAGGATGTAAAGGTCTATGCCCGACTGCTCAGGACAGGGCGTACGTCCATGCATTTCCATCTGGAAATGTGGGCGGCGGATCTGGGCAAGGCAGAATCTATCCAGTGCGCCACGGCTACATTCGTGGTGGTGGCTGTAGATGCGAAGGGAAAGCCTAGGGCCTGTTAGAGTCTGACCGAAAATGAGTTGAGTGATTTCAGCAGGTTATGATTCATGGGGTTGCGAGAACCTGATGAGATCAGGATGGTCTGGACTGAAATCACCCGCGCGCAGTATCAAAGGGACGACCTGGAATATGCAAGCGACCTTCGCGATGCGGAGTGGGCGCTATTGCACCGCTGATGCCCGAGAAGACGCGGCCGGGAAGACCACGACGTACGGATTTGCGCCGGGTCGTGGAGGCGATCCTTCATATCGTCACGACCGGCTGCCAATAGAGGCAGTTGCCCCGGCACTTTCCGGCCTTTACGACCGTACAGGGCTATTTCTACCGTTGGATCCGCGCGGGACGATGGGAAGCCATGAACCATATTCTCGTGATCCCGTCACGTGAGCAGGACGGGCGGGGACGCCACGCCTTCAGTGGGCATTATCGACAGCCAGTCGGTTAAAACCGCTGAAAATGGCGGTCCACGCGGTTATGACGCGGGTAAGAAGATCAGGGGACGCAAGCGGCATATCGCGACCGACACGCCGGGTCATGTCGTGGCGGCTGTTGGACATCCTGCCGACGTTCAGGATCGTGATGGTGCGCCGCTGGAAGCGGTCAGGATACGCTCATTGTTGCCCTGGCTCCACCATCTGATCGGTGACAGGGGATATGCTGGCGGGAAGTCGCGTGGTGCGCTGGCTGAACTCGGCCGATGGACGATGGAGATCATCAGGCGTAGCGATCGGGCCGAAGGCTTCGTTGTCCTGCCCAAACGCTGGATCGTCGAGCGCAGCTTTGCATGGCCCGGACGCTGCCGCCGCCTCACGAAGGATGTCGAGGCAACAATCTCGTCATCCCATGCGTGGTTGATGATTGCCCATATCCGCAGATTTCTGCGGAAAATCACTCAACTCATTTTCGGTCAGACACTCAGAAAAAACAGACTGCATCATGCCCATCATAAACAGCTATGCAGTCCGTTCTGTCATTCAATACCTAACAGGTCCTAGGTAAATTTCAAAATAATACAGACACTTTATATTTATGCATGCCCATTCCTGAACAGTACGGTTTCTACTCTATTCCAAGTCTATCCAGATTTTTGATAATATGGCGTAGGGTTTTTACAAACGCCTGTAGCTGTTCCTGGTTCAGGCCCTCCATGGCCCGAATGGTCTGACGGGCGACAACAGGCGTCAGCCTGTCAAGCAGTTTACGACCTTCCGGGGTCAAGGTGACAATGGTCACGCGGTTGTCATCAGGGGACAGGAAGGTCGTCACAAGCTGCATCTGCGCCATGCGCTCGATCAGTCGCCCGACCGTATTGCGCTTGATCAACGCGTGCTGCGCCAGGCCGGAAATACTGATATTTTCCTGCGCGCGCAGGACAGTCAGTATGCGATAGATACTTTTATTGACGCCGTTTTTTACAAGAACGGCTTCCACATCTTCGTGATACTGAAAATCCGCATGCGCGATCAGATAGAAAGGGGATCCGAACAGGTCGAAGTCATGCGCGGCGGGATCTAGTATGACGTTCTTGTTCACGGGCAGCTCTGTATCGGGTTTATGAAAACAGGCTGAACATAGTCGTTAATGCGGCGCACGTCACGTTCAACCTGTCATGCGGCGAAATGCCGGATCGGCGCTTTTAGCTGGCCAGCGTGTTGAAGAAATGCCGCATGCGTTCCAGCGCCATGGTCAGGCGGTCCGCGCTTTCCGCACCAAAGCACACGCGCAGGTGACCTTCGCCCGCAGCGCCATAGAAACTGCCAGCTTCCACCACTACGCCTTCGCGTTCCAGCAGGGCATCAGCAATATCCTGCGCCCGGCGTCCGGTGCCTGAAATGTCAGGGAATGCATAGATCGCGCCCTGCGGCAGCGGGCAGGTGACGCCAGGACACTGGTTCAGCGCATGGACCACCTGGTCACGGCGCCTGCGGTCTTCCGCCAGCATGCCGTGCAGCGGGCCTTTATCACCCGTCACGGCGGCAAGGGCGCCATACTGGATAAAGGTGTTCACATGCGTCACCTCGTTGGACGTGACCGTCAGCAGCCCCGCCATCAGGTCCTTCGGGCCGCATGCATAGCCCAGTCGCCATCCGTCCATGGCATAGGCCTTGGTGAAGGCAAAAAGGGTAATCGTGCGCTCCGCCATGCCGGGCAGTGAGGCAATGCTGGTATGACTGGCATCATCAAACAGGATCTGCTCGTACACTTCATCGGAAATGACCAGCAGGTCATGGCGGATGGCCAGATCGGCCAATGCCGACAGTTCGTCGCGGCTGTAGACACGGCCGGTCGGATTGCACGGATTAACCAGAATGATCGCCCTGGTACGCGGTGTAATGTGCGGCGCGATCATGTCGGGATTGATGCTGTAGTCATTCGCCCGGTCCAGCGGTGCGCGCACCACCACGCCACCTGCCAGTTCGATCTTGCCGATATGCTGCGGATAGAAGGGTTCCAGCAGGATGACTTCATCCCCCGGATTGATGGTGGCGAACAGGGCGGCAAAGGAAGCCTGCGTCAGGCCGTTGGTAACCAGCACCTGATCGGGGGTAACATCAATTGCGTTCTCCCGCTGCAGCTTGCTCGCCAACGCCGTGCGCAGTTCGGCATTGCCCCGCAGATCGCTGTAGTGAACGTGCCCGGCGCGCAGGGCGTCCACCACCGCTTCCTTGATATGGGCAGGAGTGTCATGAACCGGCTGCCCCAGTTCAAGATGGATCAGATCGCGCGTGCCTGCCATTGCCATCGCCCTAGAAAACATTCCGTAATTCTTGGGCGATGATTCGGTAATACGTTTTGCCAGTCGGCTCATGATCAGGTTCCGTCAGAAAGTTCGGAATGCGCGGCACGCTCATCACATGCCACGCTGCCAGTTTTATGAAAATCCGCGCGTCTATGCCGCGGGTCGTTTTATCATCTGCGTGACGCGCGCACGCAGGCGCGCGGCGGTCATGATCAGGCGTGGCACATGGCGCAGCAGCATGAACCCCGGCACTGCCCGGGGGCGGCTGGTCGGCAGGCGTGGCAGGTCCCGCCCGGCAGAGAGAATCCAGTTGGCCGCATCACCACCCGCCAGCGTGTTGATGGCCAGGCCGCGTCCGTTGCACGCCTGAATGGCCAGTAGCCCTTCATCCAGGATCGGCATGCGCGGCACGCAGTCACTGCGCAGCCATGCGGTGCCCGTCCAGGCGAATTCCAGCGGCAGCCGTTCCCAGCCGGGAATGGCCTTTTCCAGCCGGTCGTTAATGCTGTCTTCAATCCGTGCCCAGTCAAAATGCTCGGGCGCCGGTGCTGCCGTAATCAGGTGGCCTTCGGTGTCAAAACGGATGGAAAAGACATCGGTGGCAAGATCCGTCAGGGCGTGGCGCTGGGGCAGGATGACTTTCCGCAGGGCAGGGGAGACGGGCGCGGTGGCCACCTCCAGCACCGGCAGGGGAAGCACCGCATGACGCAGCGCGCGGTGGAGGAACTGGTTGCCGCCATTTGCCGCCAGAATGACGTTGCGCGCCACGAATTCCCCACCGGGAAAACTTACCAGCCAGCGCGCAGCCCCATTACCCGTATCCCGCGTGACGGAGGTTACGCGGCAATTGTTGAAGACCCGGCCGCCTTCTTCCACAATGCGCCGGGCCAGTTCATCGGCATAGGCCGCAGGGTTCACGCCGCCGCCACTGCGGTCGAGGACGGCTCCGGCATATCCCTGACATCCGGTCAGTTGTGCTGTCTGTTTCGCATCCAGCAGGGACATGTCCTGCCGCCATGCCTGCCAGTCCGCCACTGTCTGGCGTTCACGCTGACCATTACCGAAAAACGGCGCGAGAAACCCGTTGGGCATGGCGCCGCAGGCAAGATTCTGCTCCCGGATCAGGGCAAATGTTTCGCGCGGGGAGGCGGCGACCGCTTCCAGAAGGCGGCTGCCTTCCGCCTTGCCCAGACGTTTCATGATGGAAGCGGGCGTATTGCGCACAAGCTGGCCGGTAATGATACCGGCACTGGCGCGCGTGGCCAGCCCCAGGGCCGTTCCCGCATTGAGAACAGCCACGTCATGCCCGTTGCGGGCCAGATGGAACGCGGTGGACAGACCGGCAATGCCGCCACCGATCACAACGGTTTCAGCCTGCTGGCGGCCACGTCCGTGCGGAATATCCAGTGTGGCGCTGCCTTGCCACAGCGGCCGCTCTACTGAGAGGGCCATCAGTTCCGGCTCGTGGCTTCAAAGGTCAGTCTGCAACTGCCATTCCTGCGGATGGCACCGCATCCTTCCCGAAGGGCTGCCAGATCTTCCGGCACCACGCGGGCGCAGACGGAACCCATGATCCAGCCCATGGGCATGAGCATTCGCCCGCCCGGACCGTAAAAAATGCCGATATCAAAAAAATCGGCGTCCGGCGCGCCCTTCCATGTACCCTTTGGCGCGAATACTGTAGCGATTTCGCCCATATCGGGAAAACTGGTGGCGTTTTCCGGCGGCAGGTCGAGTACAGCGCCCTGTGGCAGGCTGTCACCCACAACGGGGCATGAAATTTCCGGCCCCGTCCACATGGCATGGATTGCGCCATGGTCACCGCCCTGCTGCGCGATGCGCCACAGCATTTCGGCGTGACGGGGCGCTTCCTTGTCCAGTAACTGGAACCGTGCGGTCAGTGCTGATTTTTCTTCTTTAACAGTAATGAAACGGGTCATGTCAGGGCATATCCATTAACCAGGGTCAGCATAATATTATAACCAAAATCACATGATGTCGATCGTTTTATGTAGCATCCGGCCGGAAAGGCTGGCAGGATCATGAATGGATGCGGCGTGCGCAAAACAGACGGGGACAGGTACGTGTCCCGTCTCGCCGTTCGCGAGCTTCAGCCGATTTCTGTCGGGGCCGGGAATACAAATCGGCATCAGACAGGTCATGAAATTATTTTTTGCACGCAACGTTTTCCGCCGGAAGTAACGGGCATGCGCCCCGGAGGGGGATAAAAATTCATTTCGGAATCGAACAGTAAATGGTTGAAGCCGAAATATCTTATGTGCTAACTATTTTTCATATCTGAACGAGGAGCGGGACATCATGGCAGAGCGGTCGTTTGCGCTTGAAGTGCAGGATCTGCGCATTGGTGCCGGAGAAACCTTCCGGGGCGAGGGAATACTCGCCATAACCAAGGCCCTGTTGCAGTCGGGCGTGGGTTATGTGGCAGGCTATCAGGGCGCGCCCATTTCCCACCTGATGGATGTACTGTCGGACGCGCAGGACCTGCTGGCGGAACTGGACGTACATTTTGAATCAAGTGCCAGCGAGGCAACGGCCGCTGCCACACTGGCCGCTTCCGTCATGTATCCCATCCGTGGCGCGGTGACATGGAAATCCACCGCAGGTACCAATGTGGCATCCGATGCGCTTTCCAACCTGTCTTCGGGCGGGGTGAAGGGGGGCGCGCTCATCATCATCGGTGAGGATTATGGTGAGGGCTCCTCGATCATGCAGGAGCGTTCCTATGCGTTCGCCATGAAATCCCAGATGTGGCTTCTCGATCCCCGCCCTTCGCTGCCCTGTATCGTCGATATGGTGGAAAAGGGGTTCGAACTGTCCGAAGCCTCCAGCACGCCGGTCATGCTCCAGGTCCGGATCAGAAGCTGCCACCTGCACGGCACATTCGTAGCCAGGGATAACAGGCGACCCACAATGACGCTGGATGAAGCGACCCGCAGCCCCCGGCGTGATCTTTCGCGCATCGTGCTCCCGCCCGCGGCCTATGTTCAGGAAGCCGAAAAGCTGGAACAGCGCTGGCCAGCCGCCGTGCAGTATATCAGGGAGCACAGGCTTAACGAATTTTTTGACCAGCCGGATGCAGATGTCGGGCTGATCCTGCTGGGTGGCCTGTACAACAATACGCTGCGTGCCCTGATGCGGCTGGGTCTGGCTGATCTGTATGGCAAGACTGACATCCCGCTTTACGTCATGAACGTTGCCTATCCGGTCATTGATGACGAGGTCGTGGAATTCTGTCGCGGCAAGAAAAGCGTTCTGGTCATCGAGGAAGGCCAGCCCGACTATATCGAACAGGCCATCGGCCGGATCCTGCACCGCGCCCGGATTGACTGCACCCTGCACGGCAAGGACATGCTGCCCATGGGGGGCGAATATACCGTGGGCGTGCTGACCGACGGACTGCGCAACCTGTTCGTAGCGGATGCGCCCGATCTGCTTGACAGCACGGCACGGGCCACCAACCAGCCTCCCATCACATGTACTCCGCAGATCGCGGCGCTGAAAGACAGCGTTCCCGCCCGTCCCGCCGGATTTTGCACCGGCTGCCCGGAGCGGCCGATCTTTGCCGCCATGAAACTGGTGGAAAAGGAATTGGGGCCACATCACATCGCGTCGGATATCGGCTGCCATCTTTTTTCCATCCTGCCGCCCTTCAATCTTGGTGCCACGACCATGGGCTACGGACTGGCGCCGGCTTCCGCCTCGGCCTTCAGCGGGGACAGCCGTCTCAAGGGGCGCGAGCGCAAACGCACGATTGCCGTAATGGGCGACGGCGGCTTCTGGCATAACGGGCTGACCAGCGGTATCGGGAACGCGGTTTTCAATAAAAACGATGATGTCACCATCATTGTCGATAATTATTATTCCGCCGCCACGGGCGGACAGGATATCCCGTCCTCGCGCTCGACCCCCGCCAGTCGTTCCACCCACCATCCGATCTCCAGGGCGATCAAGGGGGTGGGCGTGAAATGGGTGCGGGAAATCGATCACACCTATGATGTCGGCCGGATGCGCGAGGTGCTGAACGAAGCCCTGACCACGCGCGAAAGCGGGCCGAAGGTGATCGTGGCATCTTCGGAATGCATGCTCAATCGCCAGCGGCGCGAAAAGCCCCTGAAGCGCAAGGCGCTGAAGGACGGCAAGCGGGTGGTCACCCAGCGTTTTGGCGTGGATGAGGACGTCTGCACCGGCGATCATGAATGTATCCGGCTGTCCGGCTGTCCCTCCCTGTCGGTCAAGCCATCGGGGGACCCACTGAAAGAGGACCCGGTCGCCAGCATTGACCAGAGCTGTGTCGCCTGCGGCAACTGTGGCGAGGTGGCGGATGCCGCCGTTCTGTGCCCCTCCTTCTATCGTGCGGATGCAGTGGTCAATGCGGCGCGGTCGGAGCGGTGGAAACACCGCATCCGTTCAGCACTCATTGCGTCCGTCCAGCGGTGGCGCGAAGCGCGCCGTCCGGTATTCAGCTGACGTCCGGCCATCGCCCCATCTGGTAGCTGTACAGGATCAACATTTTTCATGACCGTTCTTTTACGAGAAAACTCCGCGGCCGTTGCGACAAAACCGATTTCAATAGCCGTCTGCGCCATGGGCGGTCAGGGCGGCGGCGTTCTGGTCAGCTGGATTGTCTCCCTTGCGGAACAATGCGGCTGGATCGCCCAGTCGACATCGGTTCCCGGCGTGGCCCAGCGCACCGGGGCAACCATTTATTACATCGAGATCGCACCGGCCGACCCGGCGGGACGGATGCCCGTTCTGGCCCTGCTGCCCACGCCGGGGGAAGTGGACATCGTTCTGGGGGCCGAACTGATGGAAGGCGGCCGGGCCATGCTGCGTGGCCTGGTCACACCGGAACGCACGACCCTGCTCGTTTCCACCCACCGCAGCTACGCGGTGGAAGAACGCATCAATCCCGGCGACGGGCGCATAGACCCCGCGCCGGTGTATGACGCCGCGGCCTTTGCCGCAAAAAAAGTCATCGCCTTTGACATGGAGCAGGTGGCGAAAGAGGCGCGCAGCGTCATTTCCGCCGTCATGCTGGGGGCACTGGCGGCCAGTAATGCCCTTCCATTTCCACGCAAAGCGTTCGAGGATGCAATCCGCAATGGCGGGATCGGGGTCAAGCCAAGTCTGGCCGCCTTTGACCGTGGCTTTGCGCGCACCACCGGCGATATGCCCGAACCCGCCCACCCCGTTGCGGTGGAGCAGGCGGTGGCCCCGTTCAGCCCGTCGGGCGTGGCGGCTTTCGATGCGCTGCTGCACGCCGCGGCCGGGCTGCCTTCCGGTGCAGCCACCATGCTTGATGCCGGACTGCGGCGCGTGGCTGATTTTCAGGATGTTGCGTATGCAGCCACCTATCTGGCGCTTGTGCGTGAGTTTGCGCTGAAGGAACGCGCGCAGGGAATGCCTGCGCTGACGATCGAAGCCGCGCGCCATATTGCCAACGCCATGGCCTATGACGACGTGATCCGGGTGGCAGACCTCAAGACCCGCCGGACCCGCTTTTCCCGCATTGCGGCGGAAATGGGTGTAGCCGCCGGTCAGCCGCTTTCCATTACCGAATTCATGCATCCGCGCGTTGAAGAAGTGCTGGGCCTGTTGCCATCCGGCCTTGCCCTGATGCTGGAAAAAACCGGGTTGGGCAGACTGCTCATGGGGCGGTTCCTGCGCAGGGGCTGGCGGGTGCGGACCGACCGACTGCGCTGGTTCGTGCTGTTGTCCATTACTGCCGAACTCTATCGCCTGCGCCCTGTTTCGCTGCGCCACAAACGCGAAATGCGCCATCGGGACGAATGGCTCGACCTGACCCGCGCCGCGCTGGAACAGGATTACGATTTCGGTGTCGAGGTGCTGCGCTGCAGGCGTCTGGTCAAGGGTTACAGCGACACCCACGCCCGCGGCCTGTCCAAATTCGATCGGGTCATGACGGCGGTTGGCGTCATGGTCGACAGGCCGCTGCTGCAGGGCAGGGCGGCAGTATGGACCCGGCTGCTGCGTGAAGCCGCCCTGAAAGACCCGGAAGGCACGGCGCTGGAGGCCGCACTGGCCCGCTTCCAGCGCGGCGCCATGGCATAGGAGAGCACGATCATGTCACTTTTGCCCGAGCTGGCTGCCGGTCTTGCAAGCGGCAGCATAGAGGTGGTGGATCTTACCCACACACTGAGCGAGGATTTCCCCACGCTGGTCCTGCCCGAACCCTTTGGTCAGACACTGCCGTTTTCCAGCGAAGTCATTTCACGCTACGATGAAAACGGCATTGCGTGGTACTGGCGCAACTTTACCGTCGGGGAACATACCGGCACGCATTTTGATGCCCCGGCCCACTGGATCAGTGGCCGGAACCTGCCGGACAACACCGTCGATACCATGCCCGCCCGCGACTTCGTGGCACCGGTCAATGTCATAGACTGCGCTGCCGCCGCCGCGGAAAATCCCGATTTCCTGCTGACATGCGAACATATCCGCCAGTGGGAGGAAGCACACGGCACGATCGAAGCCGGTACCTGGGTTTTCATGCGCACGGACTGGGGCAGGAGAAGCCCGGAGGATTACACCAACCGCAAGGAGGACGGCGCGCATACGCCAGGGCCATCTGCCGAATGCATCCGTTTCCTGATTGAGGAGCGAAACATTTTTGGATTTGGAACGGAAACGATCGGCACCGACTGTGGCCAGGCCCATCTGCTTGACCCGAAATACCCCGCCCATACCCTGCTGCATGGCGCGGGTAAATATGGGCTGCAATGCCTGACCGGGCTGGACCGGCTTCCTGCGCGTGGTGCGATTGTCATGGCGGCGCCACTGAAACTGCGTGACGGATCAGGCAGCCCGCTGCGGGTCTTCGCCCTTGTAACGAGATAATATATTAAAATATCAACTGCAATTCCGAAGTATTATATAAATAATTTATTTAATATATAATACTTCGGACCTGCCAAAAAAAGGAATGTCTGGATGGACATCGTTTCAATCGGTGGCGGGCCTGCCGGTCTGTACGCTGCAATCCTGCTCAAGCGCGATCTTCCGCAGGCACGGGTCAGGGTTTTCGAACGGAATGCCCCGGCCGACACGTTCGGTTTTGGCGTGGTATTCAGTGACCAGACCCTTGATATCTTCGCGCAGGCTGATCTGCCGTCCTATGAAATGATCCGCCGTGAGTTCTCGTACTGGGATGATCTGGACATAGCGGTCAGGGGGCGGACATTCCGGGTACCAGGCAATGGCTTCTGCGGCTGTTCGCGCCGCACGCTGCTGCAACTGCTGTACCGGCGGGCGGAAGAACTGGGCGTGGAACTGGCCTTCCGCACCGAAGCATCGCCCGAGGAATTCCCCGAAGCGGATCTTGTCCTGGCGGCCGATGGCATCAACAGCGCAATCCGCGAAAAGAACGTCGCCCATTTCCAGCCCGCCATCGACCTGCGGTCCAACCGTTTTGTCTGGCTGGGCAGCACGCGCGCGCTGGACGCCTTCACCTTCTTTTTCCGCGAACATGAGGGCGGCGTATTCGTGGCGCACTGCTACCAGTACGAACGCGAACGCAGCACCTGGGTCATTGAGGTGGACGAGGAAACCTTTGCCCGGTGCGGGCTGGGGGACATGACCGAGGCCGAATATGTCGCGTATCTGGAAGGCGTCTTTGCCGAGGAACTGGACGGCCACGGGCTGATCGCCAACCGGTCCATATGGCGCCGGTTCCCCGCCATCCAGTGCAAAAACTGGTCAAAGGACAATATCGTCCTGATGGGTGACGCCAAGTCAACGGCCCATTACTCGATCGGTTCGGGCACGAAACTTGCCATGGAGGATGCCATTGCCCTGCACGCCGCCGTCATGGCGACCGACACTATTGGTGATGCGCTGGCAAAATATGATTCCGACCGGCGTGATGAAGTCGAACGCCTCCAGCATGCGGCGGAAGTCTCGCTGACATGGTTTGAGCACCTGAACCGCTACTGGCCCATGAGCGAGATCCGCTTCGCCTTCTCCCTCATGACGCGCTCAAAAGCCATTACATGGGATAACCTTGCCCTGCGTGCCCCGGATTTCGTGGCGCAGGTGCAGAAGGATTTCGAGACGGACTGCACGGCATCCGGCCATGCCACCAGGCCAGGGGTCGTGCCCGCGTTCCAGCCGTTCCGGCTGCGTGATATGGACATTCCCAACCGCCTGGTGGTGTCGCCGATGTCCACCTACCGCGCCCGTGACGGCGTGCCGGGGGAATGGCACCTGGTGCATTACGGGCAGTTCGCCGCCAGCGGAGCCGGTCTGGTCTATACGGAAATGACCGATGTCTGCGCCGATGGCCGGATCACCCCGGGCTGCACCGGTCTTTATACCGATGCGCAGGAAGCCGCCTGGCGCCGGATTGTCGATTTTGTCCATGCCGAAGGTGACAGCCGGATCTGCCTGCAGTTGGGACATGCGGGCCGCAAGGGCGCGACCCGTGTCATGTGGGAGGGCATGGACCAGCCACTGGCCGAAGGGGGCTGGGACCTGATTTCCGCGTCACCTCTGCCTTATTATCCGCACAGTGCGATGCCCCGCGCCATGACGCGTGACGACATGGACGCGATTACGGCGGACTACGTTGCCGCGACCCGGCGGGCCGTGAACTGTGGCTTTGATATGATCGAGGTGCATTGTGCCCACGGATACCTCCTGGCCAGTTTCCTTTCGCCCCTGACCAACCTCCGGGACGACGAATATGGCGGCAGCATCGAAAACCGCATGCGCTATCCGCTGGAGGTGGCACGGGCCGTACGGGCGGTCTGGCCTGCCGAACGTCCCATGGCGGTCCGTATTTCAGCAACCGACTGGCAGGAAGGCGGCATCACGATGGACGATGTCGTGACGGCAGCGCGGCTGTTCGCACAGGCGGGTTGTGACCTGATCGATGTTTCCACCGGCCAGACCACGCCTGATGCCAGACCCGTATTCGGCCGGATGTTCCAGGTGCCCTTTGCCGAGCAGATCCGGGCGGAAACCCGGTTGCCCGTCATGTGCGTGGGCAATATTTCCACCGTTGACCAGGCCAATACCATCCTTGCCGCCGGTCGTGCGGATCTGGTTGCGCTGGGTCGTCCCATGCTGGTTGATACCGCCCTCATCCTGCGCGCGGCGGCCCGTTATGGTGCGCCCATGCCACGCCTGTGCCCCGGCAACCTGCCCGGTCTGCATGCGCTGGAACGTAACGAAGGCCGCAATTTTGCCGAGGAGCAGGCGTTGCGCATCCGGGCGCGGCCCCGCCGCCATTCAGTGACCTGATAGGGGCCGCCACTCCCGCAAGCAGCAGCCTGCGGGGGAAGGCCCATAAAGCGGTTGCGGATATACTTCACATCAATGTATCTTAAATATAAGATAATAATACGGTCTTCCCGACCGACAGGGGAATGGAATCCTGATGCGTGCAAGGCATGTACTGGTTACAGGCGGTTCAAGGGGCATAGGCCGCGAAATTGCCCGTAAAATGATGCAGGGCGGCGATATCGTGACCGTTCTTGGCCGCTCGGAAGCGCAGCTTGAAGCGGTGGTCGGCGCAGGTGATGCACATCATTACGTCGTGTCAGACATTACGTGCGAACAGGAACTGGATAACGCCTTTCACCGGGCTGTTGCACAGGCGGGGGCAATCAATGTCCTTGTCAACAACGCCGGTGGATCGTCCAGCGCCCGTTTTGCCGATATGGCGATGGACGCGTTCGTGCAGGCATTCCGGCTGAACGTGCTAGGCGCGGCGCGACTGTGTCAGCTTGTACTGCCATCCATGGTGGAAAGACGGGACGGACGCATCGTCAATGTCGCCTCCACGGCGGCACTGCGCGGGTATACCTATGTTTCCCCTTATGTCACCGCCAAGCATGCCCTGCTGGGTCTGACCCGTTCGCTGGCGCTTGAATACGCGCGTTACGGCATAACCGTGAATGCCGTCTGCCCGGGCTTTACGGAAAGTGACCTGGTGCGCGACAGCGTGGAGCGCATCGTCAGGAAAAGTGGTCGCCCGGCGGAGGACATCCGCACCGAATTTGCCCGTTTCAATCCCCGTGGCTGCCTGAACAGCGTGGAAGAAGTGGCCGTGGCGGCTGCCTTCCTGTGCGGGCGCGAAGCAGGCGCCATCAACGGCATCGCACTGCCCGTAGCCGGGGGAGAGGTGGGGTAGGCCCGTTCCCGACCAGTCCTGCCTGTTCTGGCCAGGATTTTTTCTATTTCATGCAGGTGGAAACAAACATGGATTCATGTCTTACAAAAAAAACGGATCACAAGATCCTGCTGCCGGACGGCTGGCCCGCGCCACGGGGGTATTCCCATGCCATTGCCGCGTCCGGACGGCTGCTGGTACTGGGTGGCCAGATCGGAATAACCCCGCAGGGCGACATGCGCGACGGGTTCGTGGCGCAGTGCGAACAGGCGCTACAGAACATCTGCTGCCTGCTGGAAACGGCAGGAGCCATGCCGGAACATCTGGTACGGATGACCTGGTTCGTTACGGACATAGCCGTCTACAATGCCAGCCTGCGCCCGTTGGGGGCTGTGTACCGGCAGACGATGGGACGGCATTACCCGGTCATGAGTCTGGTGCAGGTTGGTCGCCTGGTTGAGCCCGGGGCCGTTGTGGAAATCGAGGCGACTGCCGTCATTCCGTAACAGGAGACAGATCATGGCAATCGGCACGTCCATGCTGTTCGTTACGAACTCGTAATTATAATGAATGTTTCAGGTTCTTCGGGCATGAATGGGATCAGGAAAGACAGAGGGTAAGATGTGGAAACCATCGGACCGAATTCAGTGGCAGTCCCATGCACCGGCAGCTTCCGCCGCCGCGGCGGATTCCCCGTTGTTCCGACCTGTTACGGTCAACAGGTTCGCCCTGAAAACCAGAAGCTGGTACCCCGCCGTCGTAAGCTGGCGGGCAAGTGAGGACGGCCATGTCACCCCATCCACCCTTGCATGGTACAGACGCATCGCCATGGGCCGGCCCGGCGCGATCGTGGTGGAAGCCGCAGGGATCAGGGATATTCCCAGCGGCCCGCTTCTTCGCCTGTCTCATGACAGATACGTGGCCGGTATGGCGGAACTGGTTGCGACCATTCGGCAGGCCAGCGGGGGCGAGACAAAGGTTTTCGTCCAGCTTATCGATTTCCTGAACATACGCCGCAGGCCGGAGCCTGATCGTTTCCTGACGCGTTTTCTGGTCATAACCGACCGCCACCGGGCATTACTTGGCGAGACGGACGACACGATCATCCGCGACCGCCTGAAAAACATGAGCCGGGCCGAGCTTGAGACCATTCTTGACCTACGTGAACGCGAAGCCCTGGATTACGGGGCGCGGGAGCGGATAACGGATGTGCATCTACCGTGGATAAAAGACCTGCCCGATGTTCTGCCCGACCTATTTGCCAACGCGGCCCTGCGGGCACGCGATGCCGGTTTTGACGGGGTGGAACTGCATTATGCCCATGCCTATACCATGGCCTCGTTCCTGTCCGCGCTGAATACGCGTGGGGACGGATGGGGCCAGACGCGCGAAGGGCGCGTAAGGCTGGCGGAAGCCGTGCTGGACAGTGTGCGCACCAGGGTCGGTCCGGACTATCCGGTCGGCTGCCGTCTGCTGGCCGAAGAATGCATTGCGGGTGGCAGCACGGTAGAAGATGCTGCCTGGTTTTCAGGGCGGCTGGCGGCGCGCGGGCTTGATTTTCTCTCACTCTCCCGTGGGGGGAAGTTTGAAGATGCGCTCCAGCCACGGGTAGGTGAGGCGGCCTATCCCTATACCGGCCCAAGCGGATATGAATGCATTCCACACGCGATCTCAGATTCCTTCGGCCCGTTTGGCCGTAATGCAAAAGCATCGCGCTTCATCCGCGCGCAGCTCCGTAGCGCCGGTTTTGACACGCCCGTCATCTGTGCCGGCGGCGTTCATACCGTGGAGATGGCGGAAACGATGCTGGCAGACGGCACATCCGATGTGGTTGCAAGCGCGCGGCAGTTCATGGCGGACCCGGACTGGTTGCTCAAGGCGCGGGCCGGACGTGCCGACAGCATGCGCGTCTGTAAATACACCAATTACTGTGAAGGACTGGACCAGAAGCACAAGGCCGTGACCTGCCGGTTATGGGACCGCACCGCCCTGAACAGCCCGGACACGCGGCTTTGCGCCGATGGGAAGCGGCGGCTTGAGGCACCCGTATGACCCGATAAGCAGCACTGCTGCCTGTCATCCCGTCTTGTTTCTGACGGGTTTTCTTTCCGGATATAACTGCCCTCATACCTGGAGTATTCAGTGTGGAACGTGGACTGTTGCGGCACTTCAAGGTCATTTTGCCAATACTGGCGTCATCTATTGGCAATGCGCTGCAATTTTATGATTTCTTTCTGTACGGGCTGGCGTCCGCGCTGGTCTTTGGTCCATCCTTTTTCCCCCTGAGCAACCCCATACTCAGCACCAGCGGTGCCTTTGTGGGCTATGCAGTGGGCTTTGTGTCACGGCCACTGGGTGGAATCGTGTTCGGTTCGGTCGGAGACCGGTATGGCCGCAAGACCACGCTGACATGGACGCTGTCACTGATGGGTGGGGCGACATTCCTGATCGGTCTGCTACCAACCTACCAGCAGGCGGGCATCATCGCCCCCATCGCCCTGATTACGCTACGTCTGATCCAGGGATTTGCAGCCGGAGGGGAATGGAGTGGCGGGATCCTTATGGCGACTGAAAACGCCCCCCCGAAGCAGCAGGGATTTTATGGCGCGTGGAGCCAGGCAGGGGTCGGAGTGGGGTTCATACTTTCGTCGGGGCTGTTTTTCCTTTTCCGCGCCATCAGCGGTGACCAGTTCCTGACCTGGGGATGGCGCCTGCCATTTCTGGTCAGTATCGTGGTTGTCGTGCTTGGTGTCGTGATCCGGCTGAAGGTGGGCGACACGGCCGAATTTGCCCGGGTTGCCGAAAAAAACGGCGTCCAGACCCCCATGACGGAAGTGATCCGCAGTTACAAGACGTCGGTCCTGGCTGCGTCCACCCTGATCCTGTCCGAGATGATCTATGTTCTCATGACCACAACCGTCTCGCTCTCTTATGGCGCGTGGCTGCATGTGAATGAAAGTATCCTGATTGCGTCGGTTTTTGTTTCCATGACTGCTGATACGGTCATGATGGTCGTATTCGGGCGGCTGGCCGACCTGCTGGGCGCACCGGTTGTTTACGGGCTTGGCATCCTGTGTTCCGCCATTTCCATATACCCGTTTTTCATGTCGGTCGGTACTGGCAACCCCTATGTCATCATGGCGGCCTTTGTCATTACAAACGGCATTTTCCATGCCGGCATGATTGGTACCCAGCCCGGCCTGCTGACGGCGCTGTTTCCGGTTCAGGTACGCTCCTCCGGTCTGGCGCTGGGGCAGTCCATCGCGTCGGTTATCGTGGGGTTCATTCCCCTGATCTCTACGGCCATCCTGTACAGGACCGGGTCCTTCAACGGCGTGATTGTCATATTTTATGCCGTGTCCATCATCTCGTTCTGCGGGCTGGTCCTGACATGCCGAAAAATGTCCACCTTTTCCGTAGGAACGGTGAAACAGACTTCCTGCTGACGAAGCTGCACGCCTTTTGTGACCCCGGTGAATATTTCCTTTTCCCCTCTTCTGTCCAGATAGGTAAAACATGAGTAATAACATGCACGATTACGGCACGCGCCTTATTCATCACAACGGGTCATATGACAACGCAAGGACCCTGCATGTTGTGGATTCCCATACCTGTGGCCAGACAACACGGGTCATTATGGACAGCGGCGAAAACCTTGTCGGCCTTTCCCCCACCGCGGCCCGGGATCACTTCAGAACTCAGGCCGACTGGGTTCGGCGGATGGCGGTACTGGAACCGCGTGGGCACCGGTCAATGTTTGCCGCCGCGCTGATTGCGCCCAGCGCTGCCGGTGAACCTTTCGGGATCGTATTCATGGATGCAAACGGCTATCCGGATATGTGCGGACACGCCACGATCGGTGTTGTGACAACACTGTGCGAACTGGCGCTGATCCCGTCGATTGACCTGGGCACGGACGGGCATTTTCAACTTCCGCTCCTGACGCCCGTAGGCACTCTGGCGATAGAAGTGGAAATAAAGGACGGCCGATGCCAGGCGGTTTCCTTCCAGATTCCCCAAGCATATTATATTGGCTCTGTTGATGTCGATACTGGCCATGGCAAAAAAACAACCGTGGAAATAGCCTATGGCGGCCAGTATTATGGATTTGTTGAATCAGACAGTGTCGGTCTGTCGGTTCAGCCTGACCTGATAGATGAATTGATTGAAAAAGCTAAATTCATCCGTCAGGAACTAGGCCGGACATCCACCTTATCCGATCCCCTGACAGGCGTCGTGCCATCGGTGGGCAATATCGTCTGGATCGATGAACCGCGGACGGAAGGGGCCGATGGGCTGAATGTTCCGGTTTCCGGTGCCCACTCCTTTGACCGTTCGCCCTGCGGAACAGCCACATGTGCCAGGATGGCGGTCAGGGTGGCAAAGGGCCTGTTAAAAGTAGGCGATGATTTCGTTAACGAAAGCATCATGGGAACACATTATCGGGGCAGGATTGTAAAGGAAGAACGGAAAGACGGCAGCACCTATCTTGTGCCGCGCGTAACCGGTTCCGCCTGGATCACCGCGCTGTCCCAACTGGTGGTCTCGAAATATGATCCGCTGGGCAATGGTTTTCTTATCGGCGGCGGCAAGGCTGTAGTGTAACGCGTCACGATGGCACCTCCAGCCCCATGGCTTCGTCCGGGCATGGGGATCTGGATATTATTTCAGAACAACGCGTTTATATAAATAACAGACAATCCTGCGTGCCACCTTTTTTTCATGAAGGTGGCATTTTCTATAGTTTCCTAAAAGAAATCTTCACCGGAAACATACGTTTCGTTTTTGTAATGTTTTCAGGCTGGATTTTAGACCTGACACGCTGTCCAATCGGATGGACCAGAACAAAACCAAATTGATATTACATATCGGTGCAGTAATATTTTGCCAAAATCCAGATGGACTTGATCCCGCCAGCTATTCTGGCATTTTTGCAACATGACCTGACGCAAATTTTCGATACCGTAACTTTTACCGTTGGCGAATCGATCTAATATACTGAAATAAAATACTTTTATTATTATCGTACAGAAATGACCAACCGCATTTTTAGTGAGAAACGTTTTTAGTTCGTATTGACTTAGACATAAGCTTCTCATACGATGTGTCCATATTCACGTGAAGAAAGACTTACTTTCTCTACCCCACGTCACTCCCGGTCGGTACGGCGCGGACCACGCCTGTTACACGCAACCGGGCGATCCCTTTTTCGAAGTCACGGCATCTGCGTGCTTCTCATAACAGTAATCAGGATGGAGAATTGGATGCGTAACAGGAAGCTGCCGTTTCTTCTGTTCCTTTTGACAGGAATATCCACCGTCCCCATGCCGGGGTACGCTGCGGCAACGGCTGAAACACAGACCAAAGACAAGAAAACCACCCGTAATTCGGGTGAGGCGGAACAGCTTATCGTAACGGGCACCCGTACCACCAACCGCAAGCTTTACCAGAGCATGAGCCCGGTTGATGTGACCACCAAGCAGCAGATCCTGCGTACGGGCCAGACGAACCTGCGTGATGCGCTGATCGTGACATCGCCATCGGTCACGACGCCTGCATTCGGCACCGGGGCAGGCGGTCTGACCGATGCCATATCGCTACGCGGCCTGAACCCGGACGAGACGCTGATCCTGATCAACGGGAAAAGACGCCACCCGACGGCCAATATCTATGCGTCTCCCGGTTCACAGCAGGGATCGACCCCAACCGATCTTGATATGATTCCGATGTCCATGATCGATCATATCGAAATCCTGCGTGATGGCGCGGCCGCCCAGTACGGGTCCGACGCTGTTGCCGGTGTGGTCAACATCATCCTGAAATCACAGGATCATGGCATTTCCGCCCAAAGCCTCGTTGGCAATTACGGAAACAATCAGGGCTTTACCGCGGGCGGCATGTTCAATGAAGGCTTCAGGATCGGCCATGGCGGTTCCCTGCAGCTCAGCTTCGATTACCGTCACCAGGACCCAACCCATCATGACGGCACGGATACACGCTATAACGCCAAGGTTGACCGGCTGTTCGGTATCCCGGCCAGTGACCGCGAGGCATTGGGCGTCAACTTCAACCTGCCGCTTACGGAACACGTAACCTTTTACGGCAATGCAACCTATGCCCACAGGGATGCCAAGGCCTGGGCATTTTACCGCACCATGCCAAGCGGCTACTCTGGAATCTATCCCAACGGTTACAGCCCGATCCAGACATCGGACGAAAACGACATGGGTGTGACTGCGGGATTCAAGGGGGACAACTTCTTTGGTTTCTCGTGGGATGTCAGCAGTACGTATGGATCTGACTGGTTCCATAGTGGTCTGGATCAGTCGATCAACCTGGATCTGTTGCAGGCCACGGGCACGTCCCCCAACAGTTTCTCGATCGGCAATTACCGTAATGCGCAGTGGGTCAATAACGTCGATTTGCGCCGTTCGATCGCGGCGCCGTTCTTCGCGGCTCCGGTGGCGGTGGCGCTCGGGTTTGAAAACCGTAACGAGCAGTACGAGATGGGCGCTGGTGATGCCGCGTCACTTTACGGCAATGGTTCACAGGCCTTGCCTGGCCTGCCCGACGTCGCATCCGGCGTGCATGGGCGCCATATCTACGCAGGCTATGCGGATGTAAACTTCAAGCCGCTCAATGGTTGGGAAGTCGATCTGGCAGGCCGTCTGGAACATTATTCCGACGTGGGCAACGCGATCAGCGGCAAGGTGTCCACCCGTTATGAGATCAATAAGTGGGTTGCGATCCGTGGCACGATCAGCAACGGCTTCCGCGCCCCGACACTGGCGGAAGAAAACTTCACCAACCTGAATGTCAGCCCCGAAGCCGCCAGTGGCGTGCTGGCCGTCAATTCGGCGGCAGCACGGTCACTGGGTGCCAAGGCGCTCAAGCCAGAACGCTCTACCAACCTTAGCGGCGGTATTGTCATCAATCCGCTGAAAAAACTGCATATTGCTGCTGATGTCTATCAGATCAATATCCGTGATCGTATTGTGGAAGGGGGGTACGCCTCTGGCGCGGAAGCGCTGAACGCCATCGATCTGTCCGGTATTCCAGTGCCGACCAGCCTCGATCCCTCGGCCGTTTCGGTCAACTACTTCACCAACGGGGCAAGCACGCGTACGCAGGGGCTGGACATCACCGCGACCTATCTGACCGATTTCAAGAAATATGGGCGTGTTGACTGGTCACTTGGCCTAAACCTGAACAGAACACGTGTATCGCACATGTCCTATAACAGTAACGGTACCCCCGTACTGAATGCCCAGCAGGTTGCGTTCCTGACAACGACAACGCCGCGCAGCAAGATCATCATGTCCGGGCACTGGTCACTGGGTCGATTTGACGCAACGCTGCGTGAAACACGCTGGGGTTCCGTGACCGACGAAATGCAATATACAACGGGTCCGAATGCATGGTCGGTCAATACGTTCTTCCCGTTTGAAGCAAAACCGCGGTGGGTGACAGATCTGGAATTCGGTTACGCGGCAACGCGCAACCTGCATCTGGCCATTGGTGGAAACAACATCTTCAATACCCATCCGACCGAAGTGCCGGCGCAGGGACGTGCCTATGGCGTGACCAAGTATGATTATTATGCGTCGCAACTGGCCTTCAACGGTGGATTCTATTACTTCCGCGCAGATATGAAGTTCTAAAAACCTCATATCCATCAGCAATACAGTCCGCGTCCTGCGAAAGTTCCCGCCGCCATGGGGCACAACCCGCGCAGGACCGGACTTCTGTCCCCCTGCAGTAGCAGACCCTTCGGGACGGTATCATGCGCCTGGTCGGGAAAACGGTCAGGCGCAGGTATGTATAATATTAGAAAGGGACAGGTACATGGTCATGCCAACCCGGATTCTTGCAGCCCTCACCTCGCGCTGGCCAGACAGGCCAGTCCATGGACTGGCCCGGATCCTGAAAAAACGCAGCACAATACTTCTATATGGCAGTGCCTGCTGTCTGGCCCTGTCGGTCTGCAATCCGTTCCACCCCGCGCAGGCCGCCGACCAGGAGGATGCGGACGTCAGGGCAACCCGTATCGCATCCAGCCTGCTGAAGCAGATGACCCTTCAGGAAAAGCTGAACCTTATCCGGGGAACGGAAGAACCCGCTGCGCACAATGATGGGGAGGCAGGCTACCTGCCGGGCGTAAAACGGCTGAATGTGCCACCGCTACGCATGGCGGACGGACCGCCGGGACTGCTGCTGAGCAAACCATCGGTCGCTGAAGTCGCGACCATGGGGGTTGCGGCCACATTCGACCCGAAGCTTGCATTTGATAATGGCGTCCTGATTGCGGATGAAGCCAATCGACTGAATATTGACGTTGTCCTGCAGCCTTTCATCAATATAGATCGGGATATCACCTATTCCCGGGCCTATAATACTTTTGGCGAGGACCCGACCCTGACATCCATGATCGGTGCTGCTGAAATACGCGGCATCCAGTCACGCAACGTCATGGCCGATGCCAAGCATTTCATCGGCTACGATACTGACGGCCAACATGTCTTTATTGATGAACAGCCACTGCACGAAATCTATCTGGCCCCGTTCGAAGCCGCCATCAACGCCCATGTTGCATCGATCATGTGTGCGTATAATATGATCAATGGACCTTACGCCTGCGCAAACAGGGCGCTTATGGACCATGTGCTGCGTGATGAGCTGGGCTTCAAAGGGTTTGTCGTATCGGACTGGGGCGCGGTGCATGATAATCTGGGCCTGACGGCGGGTCTGGACATGGAAATGCCGGGGCACCTCAATCCGACCAATCCCTTTGCGGGCATCATTCCCGCTTATTATGACAATACGCCGCCGCCCCACCATGTTCCGCCACCCGACTTTGATGCCATGCATCGTATCTTTGAAGGGACCATTCCCGAAGAACCGCAGCCCGAGCCGGTAAAGTGGGATGTCCTGTTTCCCGTCAATCACCAGTTCAGAAACCTGTATGACGCCCTGCACGACGGGGCGGTGACGCAGGCTGAAATCGACCGCGCGGCGGGGCGTGTCCTGTTTGAAATGGCCCTGTTCGGTCGGTTGCCGGGCACGACGGGTCAGGGGACAGGCACGCGCCTTACGCCCGGGCAGGTTGACGACATCAATGAACGCACCAGTGCTGCATCTGCCGTCCTGCTCAGGAATGTCCATCATGCGCTACCGCTCACCCCTGATGACCTGACGGACCTGGCGGTTATCGGGCCGGGAGGCTCACAGGTTATTGCGGTTGGCAAACCCAATGAACGTTCACTGGGTGAACCTGATCATCAGGTCAGCCCCGTTACCGCGCTGCGCCAGATCGGGGGTGGGAAGGCCCATATCCAGACCGCCGTTGCGGATGACATGGATGGCCACGTCATCGCCGCGGACCATGTTATCAGCCCCGTGCCACAGGACATGGGGCGCAAGGCAGGGCAGGCGCCCCTTTCTGTCCTGACCGCAGCTACGGGCACCACCGTGCCCGCAGGCAGCACGATGGACTGGAGCGGTGATCTCCAGATTGATGAAGAAGGGGAATACTGGCTGTGCCTGCATGTGCTGGGTGCGCGGGCCGACATTATCGTGGATGGCACGCGCATCGGCGGCACCCATGCCCTGAAGGGCGGTCTGCACGGGGATATTGTCGAACCCAATCAGGATAACCTGCTGCCGGGCACGGACGGACTGGACAACGTACGTGTGCCGGTCAAACTGGCTACCGGCAGCCATAAGGTTGTGATCCATGCCGTACCCGATGATTCCGACACCCCCGAAAGACTGAGGCTGGCATGGGCAACGCCAGCAACACGCCGGGCGGACCGGGATCATGCGGTTGATGTCGCCCGGCATGCACGCAAGGTCATCCTTTTCCTGTGGAGCCGGGGCCAGCCACCCTTCCAGCTTCCGGGTGAGCAGAATGAACTGGCGGAGGCCGTTCTGGCCGCCAATCCCCATACGGTCATCATGCTCAATACAAGCCAGCCCGTGGCGCTGCCCTGGCTTGATAAGGCACCGGCCGTGATGGAAATGTGGTGGTCAGGCGACCGGGGTGGCGTTGCCGCCGCCAGGGTTCTGACGGGACAGGTCAATCCTGCTGGCCGTCTGCCCGTTACATGGGGCAGGCAACTGAGCGATTATCCCGCAACCGACCCGATGCACAAGGAGCGCTCCGGCGCGGGACAGGACGAAAAGACCGTGTTCTCGGAAGGGGTAAATATTGGCTATCGCGCCTTCCTTAAATCCGGTCGCAAGCCCCTGTTCCCGTTCGGGCATGGCCTGTCCTATAGCCGTTTTGCCTATTCGCGGCTACATATCGATGCCAGTAATGCAGGTGGCCTGGACGTCCGGTTCAGGATCAGGAACAGCGGCGGGGCCGGGGGTGATGAAGTTCCTCAGGTCTATATTGACGCCCCCGGGACGCCTGTGCCCGGCGCCGATCTTGCCGTAAGAAGCCTTGTCGCTTTCGACAGGGTGCATCTTGATGCCGGGGAAAGCCGGGACATTACGCTGCATGTAGCCCCCCGTGCCCTGCAGTACTGGTCCACACATGACCATGCATGGCGCAAGGTGCCAGGGACACGCCCGGTCCTGGTCGGTGCTTCGTCAGGCGACATCCGGCTGAAGGGCAGGATCTGACCTGACCGCAACCCCGCGTTCCATCGGAACGTGGGGGCCGATAATGGCCACGGCACAGAATATGGACAAAACCGGCAGGAGTGGGCTGACGCAGGGACCGACGGAACAGGCAGCCTAGTTTGCCATTCAAGAGCACGGCAAACCAGCCGCCTGCGGATCCGTTCAATGGAGACGGGCAGGACCCGGTCCTGAAACGGCGCGTCATTGCGCAGGACGCCAGACTTGCGCCCCAGTACTCCAATATAATGCCATGGATCATAAACCGTCCGCTCCCGCCCGAACGGGCGGACATGGACACCAATCGGCCGGCCATCCTGCCGGATCTCGATGCGAGCGGCATACGCCCTGAATTCCACCGGGCGACCAACCGTACTGCTGGAGACGGAATACCGATTGTTGTCAAAGCGGACCAGGCAGGTTTTCGTGACAGGGGCCGTGCGAGCATGGAACCTGTCAAAGGAACCAGTGCCGCGCGCCCGGCCAGGAACATATCCGAGACCGTTGTCTCCGGGACATCCGGATGCATCTGAATTCCTCTTAGTCACAGAACTTCGGACGGGGAGAACACGCGTCCACGCGCATGTTTCACCTGACTTTCAACCTGGCCTTTCTTCCATCCTGCAGCCGGGGTGCGCAGGCCCGCGGCTCAAGCAGATAATTGGGCGCACATCTGTAAAAAAACGCCGGTTATAATCCCGCGCACGGCCAACAGATACCGTTTCCACCACAGTCTTCATATTATCCGTAAATGCCCCGCTGACATGCCACCCTGAAAAATGCAAAGCCCCGGTCATGGGCGTCAAACACCATTTCCTGTGTCTCGCGAGAATAGGCACGAATGAACCCCATCCGACTATGACACGGGCGCATATGCGCGACCTTGACCGCCACACCGCCCAGAACGCCAATCTCATGGCGTCAGTCAAACTGGTAAGCCTCACCAGGCGCAAAACCCAGCGGAACATAGGCGATCCGCCGCCCCATCCCATAACGATCTTCCCACCGACGGCCATATACGCCTTACGGCATCATAGCTTCCTTCATATCCTTCCTCGTGTAGCAGTTCGAACACACGGATGAGACTCAGCCGTTCGCGGGCCGCGCGCGCCACGTTCTCCTCAAGACGAGCGCACAATCTTCCCTCCCATGGACCAATCCGGGGAAGGGGCGGTCGTTCCCGGTGATAGTCGAACGATGTCTGACCCGATCGGATCACCTTGCTTACCGTCTGCCGGGATATTCCAGGCTTGTCTTATGCATTCCGTGTCGCTGCGTGCGACAAAGGACTGATTTTCCCGGGGTAGCCACCCCGGGAAAATCAGGAAGGGGACGGGTCGGTAACAGGCAGACCATAATGGGTCGACTTGAG
>NZ_JBGLOV010000009.1:0-139891 GCF_041402665.1 Komagataeibacter sp. SM21 | reverse complement strand
GGGCGGAATGTGCGGGAATGGTTTGCAGCCCGCAACCAGTTCGCCATAATGTTCGAAGGGCGCTTCGCCGCTTGAGTATCTGAAAACCCATGGACCAGATCAGATACACAGACTTCAGGACACTCCCCCTGCGACAGGGCTTACAGCCCGCTGTCTGTAAAATCCCGTTCTATCATGCCTTACTGATGCAGCCCCGGCGCTTCGCGTCCGGTCCGGGCCACGTATTCCGTGTAGCCCCCGTCATAGCGGTGAAGTCCATCCGGACCCAGTTCCAGAACCCGGTTTGACAGCGCGGCCAGAAAATGCCGGTCATGGGAGACAAACAGCATTGTCCCGTCATAATCCGACAGCGCTGCGATCAGCATTTCCTTGGTTGCAATGTCCAGATGGTTGGTGGGTTCATCCAGCACCAGAAAATTCGGCGGGTCATACAGCATAAGCGCCATTACCAGCCGCGCCTTCTCACCGCCCGACAATACCCGGCAGCTTTTTTCCACGTCATCACCCGAAAAACCGAACCCACCCGCCAGCGCGCGCAACGAACCCTGACCCGCCAGGGGGAACGCGTCGTTCAATGTTTCGAACACGGTGCGTTCGCCATCGAGAAGATCCATGGCGTGCTGGGCAAAATAGCCCATTTTGACACTCCCCCCCAGCGTCACCGTCCCGGCATCGGGTTCGGTCGTACCTGTCACCAGCTTCAGAAGTGTCGATTTGCCCGCGCCATTGACGCCCAGCACGCAGCACCGTTCCTGCCGCCGGATCAGCAGGTCCAGTCCCTGATAGATCACTCGACTGCCGTAACGCTTGTCCACGTTACGCAGGTTGACCACCGCGTCACCCGATCGCGGTGCCTGCGGGAAGGTGAAGGAAAGCGCCTGCCGACGCTTCGGCGGTTCGACCCGGTCGATCTTGTCCAGCTTCTTCACCCGGCTCTGTACCTGCGCTGCATGCGAGGCACGCGCCTTGAAGCGCTCGATAAAGGCGACTTCTTTCGCCAGCATCGCCTGCTGCCGGTCGAACTGGGCCTGCTGTTGTTTCTCGTTCAGGGCGCGCTGCTGTTCATAAAATTCATAGTCGCCCGAAAAACTTGTCAGGACGCCGCCGTCAATTTCGATCACCTTGTTAATGATTTGGTTCATGAAGGCCCGGTCATGCGATGTCATCAGCAGCGCACCGTCATATGTAGCCAGAAACTGTTCCAGCCAGATCAGGCTTTCCAGATCAAGATGGTTGCTGGGTTCATCCAGCAGCATCACATCAGGCTTCATCAGCAGGATGCGTGCCAGCGCCACACGCATCTTCCACCCGCCGGACAGACGGCCAACATCGCCATCCATCATTTCCTGACTGAAGCCAAGCCCGTGCAGGACTTCACGCGCGCGACCTTCAAGGGCGTAGCCGCCCAGTTCCTCAAACCGTGCCTGAACTTCGCCAAAACGCTCCAGAATGGTTTCGAGTTCGTCGAAACGCTCCGGGTCGCACATCGCGGCTTCCAGTCCCGCCAGTTCCGTCCCGATCTCGGCGACTGGTCCGGCGCCGTCCATCACCTCGGCTACGGCACTGCGGCCCGCCATCTCGCCTACATCCTGGTTGAAGAAACCGATTGTCACGCCCCGGTCGGTCAGGACGTGCCCTTCATCCGGTTCTTCCTGCCCTGTAATCAGGCGGAACAGGGTGGTCTTGCCTGCGCCGTTCGGCCCGACCAGCCCGATTTTCTCCCCCTTCTGAAGCGCAGCCGACGCCTCGATAAAGATCACGCGATGGCCGTTATGCTTGCTGATATTGTCGAGACGGATCATGGAACCCCGGATGCTGAAAGGGAGAGACGGAAAGTTCCGCCCTTATTACGCAGCCCACGCGCCCCGTAAACAGGCGTCATCGGGCATCGCGTCACAGGCACCGGCACGATCTGCCCGTATGGCGTTTGGCAGCACCGTGCTGTAGGCATCCGGGGGACGTTGGGAAAATCCACCCTTCCGGTCCATGCTGTCTACGGAACGCGTGCTTTGGCACGACCTGTTTCGTAAAGGCATGGGAAAAATAGCAGTCAACGTCTCGGCCTCCCGTTCGTTGGGGGGCTGTGCACAACAGATATCAGGAGAAACGGATGTCAGAACACTCACGCCCCAACACAGTTTCCACCGGCGGCCGGATACAGGACAAGGTTGCCGTGATAACCGGTGCGGCCAGCGGGATGGGACGGGCCACGGCGGAGCGTTTTGCGACCGAGGGTGCAAAACTCGTGCTCGCGGATCTGGATCAGGAAAAACTGGATGCCGTTGCGGGTGAACTGACGGCGCGGGGCTGTGACGTTCTGGCGGTTGCTGGCGACATTGCCAGTGAGGCCGATGTCCAGCGCCTGATGAACGAGGCCGTGCGCCATTTTGGCCGGATCGATATCCTGATCGCGAATGCCGGTGTCATTCCCGAAGCTGATCTGGCATCGGCTACCGCCGATCTGTGGGATCACACCATGGCCGTTGATGGACGTGGCATGTTCCTGAGCTGCAAATACGCGGCAGCCGAGATGGTGAAGGCAGGAAAGGGGGCGATCGTCTGCCTGTCCTCAATTTCCGCATTCGCGGGCCAGAAGGGGCAGGCGGTCTATGGACCGGCGAAATTCGTGGCGTCCGGCCTGACCAAGCATCTGGCCATCGACCTTGCTGACAAGGGTGTGCGCGTTAATGCAGTCGCACCGGGCACGATCGATACGCCAGCCGTGGCCAAGATGGGCAAGGAAGGGATTGAGAAGGTCGTGTCCATGCACCCGCTGGGCCGGATGGGACGGCCCGAGGAAGTGGCTAGCGCCATCCTGTTCCTTGCATCGGACGAGGCATCGTTCATCACCGGCGCGGTCCTGCCCGTGGATGGCGGCTATCTGGCGCAGTAAGGACCGGATAGGCATGTATGGATAAAAGTTTTTGGGTGCCGCCTGTAAAATAAAGACGGCACCCAAAACTTCTCTACTTTTCCAACGGTATTCAGGGCGGGCCGTATCTGCCTTACCGCTGTCGGGTCTGCCAGTCCGGGGCTTCATAAAAGGGAGCGTTGGAGGCCGCCAGCAACGGTATGCCCCTGATATGGTCTGCGGCTTTTTCCGCTATCATGACCGTGGGGGCATTCAGGTTGCCGTTGGTGATGCGCGGCATGATGGATGAATCCACAATACGCAGTCCGTCCACCCCGATGACTCGCGTTTCGGCATCTACTACGGCCATCGGATCATCGCTTCGTCCCATCTTGCAGGTGCACGAGGGATGCAGGGCGCTTTCGACCTTATCGCGGATGAAGTCATTCATCTGTTCATCGGTCTGGCATTGCGCGCCGGGCTGTATTTCCTGTCCACGATAGGGATCGAAAGCAGGCTGGGCGAAGATTTCACGCGTCAGGCGGATGCAGTTGCGCATATCCTCCCAGTCTTCGGGGTGGCTCATGTAATTGAAAAAGATCCTTGGCTTGTCTTCAGGATCGGCGGAACGCAGGCGCACCCATCCCCGGCTTTTCGAGCGCATGGGCCCGACATGCGCCTGATAGCCATGGCCCGTAGCCAGACTTTTGCCATCATAGGTGACAGCAAGCGGCAGGAAATGGAACTGGATATCCGGGTAGCGGATGCCGGGTCGGCTGCGTATGAAACCGCAGCTTTCAAAATGATTGGTTGCCCCCAGCCCATCCTTGCGCAGCAGCCAGCGCAGGCCAATCCGCGCCCTGGCAAGCGTACTCATGGCGGAATAGAGCGTGATCGGTTTTCTGCACGCGACCTGAAAATAAAACTCCAGATGATCCTGAAGGTTTTCGCCTACGCCGGGGCGGTCAGCCAGTACGGAAATGCCATGTTCGCGCAGTTCCGCCGCCGGACCGATACCCGACAGTTTGAGAAGCTGGGGCGTATTGACCGGCCCGCCACTGAGTATGATTTCCCTGCGCGCCCGGACGGTTGTTTCCTTCCCGCCCTGACGGTAGACCAGCCCCACCGCACGCCTGCCTTCAAACAGGATGCGGGTGACGCGCGCATGCGTTTCCACCTTCAGGGCGGGGCGTGACAGGGCAGGGCGCAGATAGGCGTTGGCCGTGTTCCAGCGGCGACCGTTCTTGACGGTCATGGCCATTTTATCGAAGCCTTCCTGCCGGAAGCCGTTATAATCCGATGTCCTTACATAGCCTGCCTGCTCACCCGCTTTCATCCATGCTTCATGTAGCGGATTATCCAGCGTGCCGTACTGGGTGTGCAGTGGCCCCGAACGGCCGCGATAGACCCCGTCCCCATCATCGCACCCTTCGGCGCGCCGGAAATAGGGCAGGACATGACGGTATCCCCACCCCTGCGCACCGGAATCTTCCCATTCCTGATAGTCCAGCGGGTTTCCCCGGACATAGACCATGCCATTGATGGATGAAGAACCACCCAGCCCCTTGCCCCGTGGGGTATTCATACGGCGGCCGCCAAGATGGGGTTCGGGTTCACTTTCATAAAACCAGTTGAAGCGGCGGTCATGCATGGGCATGGCCAGCGCGCTTGGCATCTGGACAATAATGGAGCGGTCGCTGCCACCGAATTCGAGAAGCAGAACCTTGTCCTTACCGGTCTCGGTCAGCCTGTTGGCCAGAACGCAGCCCGCCGACCCTGCGCCCACAATGATGTAATCGAATTCGGACACAATGAATTTCCTTTTGATCAGTAAGGTGAATCAACATTGCCCAATGCGACATATACACTCTTCACCTGTGTATAGTGTTCCAGGGCGAGACGACTGTTCTCCCGCCCAAGACCCGACTGCTTTACGCCACCAAACGGCATTTCAATTGGTGTGATGTTATAGTTGTTGATCCAGCACGTTCCGGCCTCCAGACGGCTGATGACCCGGTGCCCGCGTGCCAGATTCTGCGTGAATATGCCGGCGGCCAGACCGAATTCGGTGTTGTTGGCGCGTGCCACCACCTCGTCCTCGTCAGTAAAGGTGGTGACGGACATGACCGGACCGAAAATCTCCTCGCGCATGATGCGCATGTCATCGGTGCAGTTGGTAAAGACCGTGGGCGCTACAAAAGCACCCGCGGCAAGTGCGCCGTCCGTTACGCGGTGGCCACCGGTCAGCAGGGTTGCCCCTTCCCGTTTACCCAGTTCGATGTAACCGAGCACCTTTTCCATATGGTCGTGCGAGACGAGCGACCCGACCTGCGTTTTCGGGTCCAGCGGATGGCCGATACGCATTTTTTCCACCCGCGCCTTCAGGGCGGCGATGAACTGTTCATGTATGTTCTGGTGGACGAAAACCCGCGTGCCGTTGGAGCAGATTTCACCGCCGGAATAGAAATTGGCCAGTAGCGCGGCTGAAACCGCGTTCCCGATATCCGCATCGTCAAAGATGATGAGGGGGGATTTACCCCCGAGTTCGAGCGTCACATATTTCAGGCTCTGCGCGGCGGAAGCCATGACCTGCCGACCGGTGCCGACCGAACCGGTCAGCGAAACCTTGCGTATGGCCGGTGCGGTGGCCAGCAGTTCGCCCGTCTCGCGCCCGCCCGCCAGCACATTGAACACCCCGTCAGGCAGCCCGGCCTGCCGATAGATTTCGGCAAGCCGGAGCGCCGTAAGCGGGGTAAGTTCCGATGGCTTGAATATCATGGCATTGCCGCAGGCCAGTGCGGGCGCCGATTTCCAGCATGCAATCTGTAGCGGGTAATTCCACGCCCCGATGCCTGCGGTAATGCCCAGCGGTTCACGCCGGGTGTAGCCGAAGGCATCGCTACCCAGATCCATCGCCTCCCCGTTGATGGTGGCGGCGAGCGATCCGTAATATTCCAGCGCGTCGGCACCGGAATGAATGTCCACAGCCTGTGTTTCTGCAATGGGCTTGCCGGTATCGAGCGTTTCCAGATGCGCCAGAAGCCTGCTGTTTTCGCGCAACAGGTCAGCCGCGCGGCGCAGGATACGACCGCGTTCCGTGCCGGACATGGCGGCCCATATCTTCTGGCCGCGTCCCGCACTTTCTATCGCCGCGTCCAGTTCATGGGCCGTAGCACTTTCGACATGGGCAAGGATTTCCCCCGTTGCCGGGTTAAGCGTGGTGAAACGCGCGCCGGTGGATGCGAAGGGGCGGCCGTCAATCCAGCTTTTGCAGGTATCGGGTATCGCCTGCTGTATGGCGGGCAGGGACAGTTTCTGTGCCTGACGCCCGGCGATGCAGGAATCCACGAAATTGCCGATCTGTTCGACAACGGCCTGCGTATCCGCTTCATCCACGCCCTGTAGTGCCGCGCGTAGCCATATGCCGTCGATCAGGGCGCCGATGGTTGTCGCGACCGGCAGGATCTGGTCTTCCGACAGGACGGGGCGCAGCGCATTGCTCAGATTGGATAATAGCTGCTCCTGATAGATGCGCTGGACTTCCATAATGGCCGGGACATGGATCGCCTGCCCCCAGAAAGCCAGCCAGACCGATCCCACATCCTTGCGAAACTGGCTGCTGTCCAGGCAGCAGCCGACAATCGCGGCGATCCGGGCGCGCCATGTGGGTGCGGATTTCAGCGCCTGCGTCGTGTCATGCTGGAACTGGTTGACCAGATGCTGGAATGCCGCCCCCAGAAGGGAATCCTTGTCACCAAAGTAATGCACCAGCAGGGCAGGGGAAACATTGGCGCGATTCGCTATGCGCGCCAGCGTCGTGCCGGAATTTCCGCAATCGGCCAGAACCGCAAGGGTCATATTGATGAAATGGGTCCGGCGGCTGTCGTCACGCTGCTCAGTTGCCACGATGGTTTCCTCTGCAATCATCCGTCTCAGCACATTGACTGAACGTTCAATCAAATCGCGTGCATCGACACTTCTCCCAATTACCCTGTCTGATCCGTTGAAGGAAACCGACAGATTATTGAATAAATATACAATATATCGAGATTCCAGAAAACGTTTTCGTGCAGGAATTATTTTTTCGATGACGTTACGAATTTTTGTTGCACGACCGTTCAATATGCATGCACTGTGCGTTCAGACGCGATCATTGATCAGGGATGTTTCCATCATGAAACACCAGATGTACGCCTCACCACATATCCTGCCTGCATCCCCGCTGTTCAATCGGGGCAGTATTGTTCAGTCACCTTATACCGTCTGGCTTCCGGTTACTGGCCGGGGCGTGCCAGAACTGTCAGTTACATAGTAATGGAAGACATGCGTGGCGCCGTACCGGTGCCTGATGTCAGTGACCGCCACTATTTCCACCATCGGCGATAGGGGCATGTATTTCCGGCCCCGCCATGCATGCGAATGCAGGAACATGCTCTATTTCGCGGATGTGAAAATCATGTTTCTTGGCGGCATGGCGCAAGTATCAACAGCCTATATTTACAGTATTTTTTAATAAAAACGACATCAACGGATATCCACGCTCTGTGTCCCCTGCCGCATATCGTTCCGGTACCGAACCGGAATACGAAAGGAACCGCACGAAATGAATGGGTCAGGTTTTCTGTCGGTATTAATGGCTACATCGGCCATTTCGATCTCGCTGCTTCCTGCGCATGGTCTGGCGGCGGGTGCTGCATCGCGCCATGCTCCGGCCAGCGGCAGTACCCGTGCCCGCGCGACATCTGCCAGACCGGCTGCATCACCGTCCGGTCGTAATGCCAATACCCATGAGACGATTTCCGTTTCCGCCGCGCGGTCCGTGTCGCATGGGGCGGTCCGGTCCATGTCGCGTGCCGCCATGGACCAGTTCGTGCAGGGCAGCAGCCCGATGATGATGCTGTCGCGCACGCCAGGCATCAACTTCGTGTCCGACGATCCCCTTGGGGTCGATACATGGGGTTCCAGCCTGTATATGCGCGGATTTGTGCAGAACCAGCTTGGCGTGACGCTGGATGGCGTGCCGCTGGGGGCGCAGGATTATTATACCTATAACGGCGAAACCATCAATTTCGCCATCCTGTCCGACAATATCGAACGCATGGATGTGTCCGAAGGGGGCGGGGATGTTTCCGTGCCGTCAACGACCAATCTGGGTGGGTCGATCAACATATACTCGTCCGACCCGAAGGATAAATATGGTGGCAAGGTCGCCCAGATGTTCGGCAGCCATAATGCGTTCAGAACCTATGTACGGGCCGATAGTGGCAAGCTGAATGCGTCCGGCACCAAATTCATGATCTCCTACGCCCGGTCGGATGGCAATAAATGGAAAGGCCCCGGCGAACAGTTCGATCAGCAGGTCAATACCAAGCTGGTGCAGCCGATCGGTCAGGACAGTAACCTGAAGATATTTTTCAACTGGAACGACGCCACCCAGTTCAATTACGCCGATCAGTCACTGAGCATGATCCGCACGCTGGGGTATCGCAATGATTATTCATATCCCAATTACGCCAGGGCCTATGCCGCGGCTGAAGGGCAGTTCAGTGGCAGTCTGGCCAATTTTCCCGATGCGCTGGATGTTTCGTATTATGATGGCGTGACGCATGCTTCCGACTATCTCGGCGGGCTTAACATGCATCTGGTCCTGAGCAGGCATCTGGACTGGGATTCCGTTGTTTACGGTCAGGCGGAAAACCACTGGGGCACATGGACGACACCATATACGGCATCGCCCAATGGCTCCCCCCTGTCCGAACAGATCGATTTTGCGGGCAACCAGAAATATGGTTTCACCACAGCATTCAAATACCGCATCCAGAAACACACGATCGAGGCAGGCGTCTGGTACGAAAACAATCATTATTACTTCAATCAGGACATGTTTCAGGAACCGGTTCTGGGGCAGGGTACGCCGATCAATGCGGCATCGGGCAATTTTGGCACGCCGTTCCAGCGTAACTGGGGCATGGCCTATAATACCAATACGTTCCAGTTCCATCTGGAGGACCGTTTCCGGGTCCTGTCCAACCTGACGCTTCGCGCGGGGTTCCGTTCGCTGCTGGTGACAACCACCGGGGGGGCGACGGCAAATGACGCAGCCTATAACGGGCAGACGGACCTGCCCAATGGCAGCCTGACCAGTGCGAAGGCGTTCCTGCCGCATATCAATGCGGAATGGCATTTCCTGCCGGGGCATGAGCTGTATGTGGATATTACCCGGAACATGAAAGCGTACGGCTATGGTGGCTATCAGCTCGGCTCGCCATGGGGGGTTTCAAATCAGGAAACGTTCGATCAGCTCAAGAAAACGATCAGGCCGGAAACCGCGTGGGTTTATGATGTCGGTTATCGGTATAATTCGTCGCTCATAACCGGCTCACTTAATGCCTATCACGCGGATTTCTCCAATCGCCTGCAATCCCTGACCGGTGGCACCATTATCCAGCCCATATCGACGGTGGTGAATGTGGGGAGTGTCAGCATGTATGGCGTGGATGCGCTGCTGACGGTGCGGCCCATCCGGCACCTCGCGTTCACCAACAGCATCAGTTACAACCACTCGACCTACGGTAACAATATCGTCTCGCAGGGGGTGACATATGCCCTGCAGGGCAAGAAAGTCGTCGCCTTTCCGCAGTTCATGTACAAGGCGAACCTGACCTACAGCTTCCATAATGCCGAAGTGCATGTTGATGCGAATTACATGTCAAAACGCTATTTCAGTTACATGAATGATGAATCGGTGCCGGGTTACTGGATGACAAGCCTTGGCGCACGGTACAGCTTCGGCAGTTATGGCCCACTGCATAACCTTACGATCAATTTCAATATCTATAATCTCGCCAATGTACGCTACATTTCCCAGATCGGTGAAAACGGGCTGCCGCTTACGGGGGATTACCAGTCCGCGCTTGTCGGTGCGCCCCGGCAGTATTTTGGAACGGTTTCCGCAAGTTTCTGAATATGGATCGTACAGGCCAGATTATCATTTTCTGGTCAGGGATGGATCGGCAGCCGGCATGTCAGGGTCGGGGTTCTGACGGGGTGCAGGCGCTGCCGCTACTTTCATCGCGCCATCAGGTCTGTCCCGTATTTGTGGATCGGTCAGCGGGGCTACATTGAAGCGCATGCAACTGTCTGCATTGCCGGACACGCTGAATACGGCGCCGGGGGCGAGAACCAGTTTCTGCTCAAAGGCCACCTGTGATGACAGCCCTTTTCGCCGTATGGCGGGGTGGGGAGCGGCCACGGCCTGCCTTCTGGCTTGTTTCGGTTTCGGGCCCGATGGCGGTGGTCCTGTTTGCCCGTGGGCGAAACGGCTGGCATGATCAGGGGTCGTGACGGGACAGGCGCACCTGTATATTGATACCGGAGCAGGGCATCACCACGCGACAGGCACCCTGTAAAGAAGGGCAGGGATTTGACATGATCGGGACAGCAAGGCTGACGTTATCCTACCATACCAGCGCCGATTTCGATGATGTCCATGCGATGTGGAGTGATCCGGCGGTTGTCCGTTTCATCAACGGGCGTCCGTTGTCGGAACAGGAAAGCTGGTTCCGCCTGCTGCGCTATCGTGGCCTGTGGGATCTGCTGGGCTATGGTTACTGGTGTGTGCGGACAAAGGCCGACGACAGGTATGTCGGTGATGTCGGATTTGGAAATTTCCACCGTCCCATAAAACCGGCCCTTGGTGACACGCCCGAAGCCGGGTGGGTTCTGGCGTCATGGGCGCATGGTCAGGGTTTTGCCACCGAGGCGTTAAGCGGCATGCTGGACTGGATGGACAATGTGCGGGGCATCGACCGTACCGTGTGTCTGGTCGCACCGGAAAATGCACCATCCGTCAGAGTGGCGGAAAAAGGTGGCTACCGGCTGCTGCGCGAAGTGTTGTTTGATGATGAACCGACACTGCTGCTGGAACGCGTGAAGCCTGAAAAATGGCCTGTAAGCTGAAGGGGGCACTCTTTGGGCTGCTGTATTCACGGAAATGAATAAATTTCAGGTATTGCTTATGCAGCCTTCACAGGCATCGGGAAGAAGAATACAAAGTCGTTTCAGTAATAAAAAAGTTCGATAGATAAAAATAGAACTATATTCTGTACGCCATATCAGACGCCTTCATATCTTTTGGTAACGAGTAGACTGTAACAGGCCAGAAGACAGGAAACCTGCGTAATCTTGAGATCGTGATGGGGAATGCTGTGCAACTTCGTCCGCCCTGCTTCCTTATACGGTTCACGCGAACTGATCGCAGAGTTTAAGTGCCCGGTATTTAAATCATCGGTCCGGACGGGCGTTACCCTGCCATGCCCCCAGGGGCAATTTTATCGTGTGTTGGAGGTCTGCTTGGATAAACCCGTTTCTGAGATCCCCTCCCCAAACCCGCATCCATCCACGCCGCCGACCATCCGTGTAATCGCCATGCCGGCAGACGCCAATGCAGCGGGCGATATATTCGGCGGCTGGCTTATGTCACAGATGGACCTTGCGGCAGGCAGCGCGGCGGCCCTGCGTTCACAGGGGCGGTGCGTGACTGTCGCCATAGACAAGGTGATCCTGCACCAGCCTGTGCTGATTGGCGATGAGATCAGCCTGTATACGGAAATTGTCCGTACCGGCCGCACTTCAATGTCGATCCATGTTGAAGCATGGCGCCGCGCACGCAGATCGCACGAAACCAGCAAGGTCACTGAAGGACTGTTTACTTTTGTCGCCATTGACGAAGACAGACGCCCGCGTGTCCTGCCTGAAGCATAGTTCAGGCAACATATCATATAGGGTGATCCGTATATTATGGGGATCGGCAGCGGCCTGATTTTCCTGCCTGTGTATAATTGTGTCCAGCCCGTCGGGGCATTGGCCGGGCGGGGAACCTGTCCTATAAAATCAGCGTGGGCTGTATCCGACTGATCGTAACAGATCGGGCCGGATGGTGGCCGCAGGGTGCTTTTATTGCGGGATGGGCGTGTCAATGCAGGAAACTCATTTATCCAACAGTCCGGTTTCCGGGCCTGCGGACCAGCAGGACGCGCACACCACCAGTCTCATGCAGCTTTATGAAGGCATGCTGGCCAAAAATCCTGACCAGATGGATGCGCTATACTTTCTGGGCACATTATATGCCCGGCATGGATGGCCGGAAAAAGCCATACCTCTGTTAAGGCGTGCTCTGGCGCATATGCCCAGGAATGTGGAAGGCTTTAATACCCTTGGGCTGGCCCTGCGGCAGGCAGACCATATGAAAGAAGCCGTAGCCGCGTTCCGTCGGGCGCTTGAACTGGCGCCGCATTATCGCGCGGCCCTTGTCAATCTGGGCGACACGCTGAGCGGATGTGGCGATCAGGCCGGGGCGATCGCCGCCTATCGGATGATTCTTACAATTGACGGGCATAACGCGGATATCAGCCGCTACCGGGAAATACTGGTCAGCAACCCCACGGATATTGCCACCATAAACAAACTGGGCAAGGCGCTACAGGCCACGGGCCGATATGAGGAGGCAGCGAGCCAGTTCGAGCAGGCCCTGACATATGCCCCCGATAATGTTGAAACCACCCTCGATCTTGGCGCGCTTCTGATCGATATGGAACGCAGGGACAGGGCCGCAGACTGTTATCGTGCCCTCCTGGCGCATCGTCCCGACAGTTATACGGTCCATATGCAGTTGGGAAAGCTGCTGCATAAGAACGGCCGGCATAACGAAGCGCTGCATCATTTCAAAAAGGCCCGGACCCTGAAACCCGATGAGGCCGCGGCACATGCCGCCGTGGCCGCCGTGTTGCAGGAAACCGGGCAGATTGAGGCAGCGATACAGGGTTTCCGTCGTGCCATTGCGTTGGCCCCGGACCGTGCGCGGTATTATTTATGCCTGACGCGCCTTGCAAAACTTGCCGCTGATGACCCGGTTCTGCCGGTCATGCAGAAACTGGCGGCGGATAACGCCACATCCCTGCCGGATAAGGAACGTTCCGATATTCATTTCGCGCTGGGCAAGGCGCTGTCGGATATTGGCGAACACCAGCGCTCTTTCGCCCATATCCAGCAGGGCAATGCGCTGCGCCGTCGCCATATTAACTATGATGAAAAGCGGGTATTCGCGGGCATGCGCAAGATGCGCGAGCTTTTTTCGACGGAAGCGATAGCCGGTCTGGCCCGGACCGGCCATTCATCGACCCAGCCCATTTTCATTGTTGGCATGCCACGATCGGGATCGACACTGGTTGAACAGATACTGGCGCGTCACCCTGCGGTTTATGCGGCGGGCGAAGTCGGTACCCTGCTTGATACATTCAGGGATGCGGCCACACAGTTTCCGGCATGGAAAACGGTTGCCCCCCTTGCGCATCTGACGGAAGCCGAGCGGTTTGCAGTGGCCGAAGACTATCTTCAGCGGCTGAACGCGCGGGTTGTCGACTGGACGGGGGATGAACCGCCACAGCGTATTACCAACAAGACATTGGGCAATTACCTGTATATCGGCCTGATCCACCAGTTATGGCCGAATGCACGCATTATTCATACGATGCGTGACCCGGTGGATACCTGCCTTTCCTGCTTTTCGATTCCATTCAATACGCAGGAATTCTCTTTCGATCTGGGCGAACTGGGCCGCCGTTATCGCCAGTATCATGAACTGATGGAACACTGGCGCAAGGTACTGCCCGCTGGCGCCATGCTGGATGTGCGTTACGAAGATGTAGTCGAAAACCTTGAGGCCAGCGCACGGCGCATCATCGCGTATTGTGGACTGGAATGGGATGCGGCCTGTCTGGATTTCCATAAGTCCACCCGTCCGGTCAGGACATCCAGTATGGAACAGGTCAGAAACCCGATTTACCGTAACGCAATCGGGCGCTGGCGTCCCGATGATGAAACGCTTCGCCCACTTCTTGAAGGGCTTGGTTCCCTGAAGGATGGTGTTTAATCCGGTTCTTCACCAAAAACTTCTTTCTGTTGTGGATAGAGGGATGGGTGGCTGCTGATCAATTTACAACAAGGATCTTTGGCTTCGTATCCGGTGTTTATGAATATGGTGATAAATGGAATTACTGTATTCCATATATTATTATTTAAATAACTAAGTGTAGTTATGGTGGTGCATCGGTATAATCGGTTCCCGATAAAATGGCCCTGCGTGCGGCATTATATTGCTATATCTGCCGGGTAATATTCATCAGGTATACCATATCTGCCACGAAACAGGGCGCTGGTTCAGGAAACTGCCCTGCAGGATCGCCCATCATCCACTGGTATTCCGGTCAGGAATTACTTCATTGTTTCCCGCCATGACCATGCAACCGGATCATCAGGGCGTGCGTTCATCTTTTCCCACCTACAAGGTGCCTCCATGCCTCTCGTCCGGTTTCCCTGTCCACTGGTCGTGGCTATTCCTGTGCGTAATGAAGCGGAGCGTATCGGCCCATGCCTGCGCGCCCTTGCAGACCAGCAGCGGGCCTGTCTTACCCATGCCGTCCTCCTGCTCAACAACTGTACTGATGATACGGCGCATTGCGTGCAGGCGCTTGCCGCACAGTTACCTTTCGGTGTTTCCGTCGCCACCCGCCTCTATCCGCCAGACGTGGCCCATGCCGGAACCGCGCGGCGCGAAGCCATGGAAATCGCGGCGGAACTGGCCGGGCCGGATGGCGTGCTGCTCACGACCGATGCGGATGCCGTTCCCGCCACGAACTGGCTGGTCAATACGCTGGCTTCCCTTGCCAGAGGGGCGGACGCCGTATGCGGGCGCGCCCTGATTGACCCGATGGACGCGTTGTTGATCCCCGCGCATCTTCATCGCGATGACGCAGCAGAAATCGCTTATGCCACGTTACTGGACCATATTCATGATCTGGTGGACCCTGATCCACATGATCCGTGGCCGCGCCATACGGAACATTCCGGTGCCAGCATTGCCGTGCGTGCATCTGCCTGGCAGCGGGCAGGGGGCATTCCAGCCCTTTCGCTGGGGGAAGACCGGGCCTTCCTTGCGGCTTTGCGCCGTGTGGACGCCATTATCCGCCATGCGCCGGATGTAACGGTAACCGTATCTGGCCGCACGGCGGGACGGGCACGCGGCGGCATGGCCGATACCATGGCACGCCGCCTGATCCGGCAGGATGAAATGCTGGATGACAGTCTTGAACCCGCAATGCACTGCCTGCGTCGGGCGCGGACCCGTGCAGCCCTGCGCCTGTTACGCATACGACCCCGAACAGGGGATGAGCGGATGACCGCTGAAAAACAGCTTGCCGATTACCTGCATGTCGGGGTGCAGGATGTAGCCCATATGGCGAAGGAGCGTTTTTTTGGCATGGCGTGGGAGAAGCTGGAAATTGCCAGCCCGCTGCTTGTTCATGTGCCGGTTAAACGGGCCGATCTGCCCATGCAGCACCGTATGGCCGAACGGATCGTGTGTGGGCTGCTCTCTCCCGCCCCGTCTTCTTCCCTTATCCCGACAGCTTCACCCCCGGGCGGGATGTAGCGTCGCTAAGTACATCGATACGGTATTGCGGGTACTGGCGCGCATGGGTCACGAGCAGCCCGTCGTTGAGGCAACAGTTTATGAAATGCCCGGCGGCGGTGTTGCCATCGCATGGCGTATCGGTCGGCCCGGTCCAGTTGACCAGAATAATGGGCGCGCCATGCCGGTGCACATACAGGCATTGCGCGGCAAGCTGGCTGATATCGGCGGGTGAAAGGAAATAGAGCAGTTCAGATATAACGATCAGGTCGCAGCCATGCCGCACCAGCGGCGGGAACATGTGCGGGAGCTGCCCTCGATGGAACGATACCCCCGCCAACCCCGCGCAGCGGCGGCGTGCCTGCACAAGGGCGGTTTCGGACACATCCACGGCAACCAGCCGGTCGCATTGCCGTGCCAGTTGCGCCGTCATCATGCCGATGCCACAGCCCAGTTCCAGCGCATGATGAAAATGCCGGCCGGCCACCAGACGCAGCGTCTGGCGGTATTTTTCACGTTCATATACCCGTGTGGCAAGTCCCCAGGGATCGGGATGGTGGCGGTATATGCGTTCAAACACGTCACGTGACCAGCTTGTCATACTCATGGCCTGACAAAGACCTCAAAATCCGAACTCAGTGCCGCCAGCAGGTCTTCGGGCAGGCTGAAAGCTGTCGGGTCGTCTGTAATCAGGTGTCCGTACTGGCTTTCATGCATGGCAATGGCGCGGGCCTTGTGCGCGCGATAGGGCGATATATCCAGCCGCATTCCCACCGGCATGTCATGATCCAGTTCCCTGTCAGCCGGGATCAGCCAGCCCCATACGGGATAGGCAAGCAGGGCTATGGCACAATGCTCCTGTAATGCCACACCCATTTTCCACGCGGCTTCATGATCGCAATGCGGGTCAGCCCGCCATGGGGCCAGCACGGTGGTACAGCCATGGGTTGTGACAAGCCGTGCCAGTTGACTGACCGCATACCCGAAAACGGGACCGCTATGGGGGGCGGCGGCATCGGGCAGACCCATAAAACTGATCCGCTGTCGCGGCAGACCCAGACATTCGACCGCGCGTATGGCTTCCGCCTGCCGCTGCTGCCGCAGGCGATCGGCAGGCCAGGTGAGGGAGTTGGGGTGGGAAGCAGCCCCGTCGGTCACAATAACCACAACAGGCGGCCGACCGGCGGCGCAACAGGCGGCGATCAGTCCCCCGCACCCCAGACTTTCATCATCCGCATGGGGCGCAAGGATCAGGACCGTGCCGGGTGCAACAGCCGACAGGGGAGCCACGGGCAGGCTGCGCAGCGCCGTATGTATGGTGCCCGCTTTCACTATATGCGCTCCATTCGGGGCAGGTTGCGACGGGTAAACCATTCTGCGGCTTCGAGCAGCGTTTCGTCCGGGGCAGGCTGGCGCAGATAGGTGGAAAGATCACGGATCAGGCGTTCCACGACATTGATTTTGACAAAGGCGGAAAGCCCAAGGCCCCGCTGCGCCAGTTCGATCACTTCCAGCCCCGCCCTTTCCACCGCAAGCCGCGCCAGATTGACTGTGGCCGCTACATCCCCGGCTTCATGATCGTCCGTTCCAGCGGCAATCAGGGCTGCCTTGCATGTCCATAACCGGGCGGTTTCAGCCGCGATCAGGGCCGTGCCGATCCGTGCCTGCTGACTGGGATTTTCCGCCCGGTTACGCGCGCATAACTGTTCGCGCAGAAGGGTGACAAGCCGGTCGATGCCACCAAGGGCCACGGCCATGCCCCGCCATGCGCCTGCCGAAAACTCGGGCTGGCGCAGGTAATCCCCGCTCTGGCCAATCAGTGCATCGGACAGGACCATCGTGCCCGTAAAATCATACCGTCCGGCGCCTGCGCCCCGCATGCCCGTAATCCCGTCCAGACAGGGTGCCGCATTATGCTCGGTATCCAGTGGCACCAATATCATCCGGGTTGCGTCATCAGCCGTGCTGGCTGTTATGAGCGCCCGCGTGACTTGCCGCACACCGGATGCAAAGATTTTTTCTCCGCGCAGTATGATGCTGTCCCCCGTCTGTTCCATGCGTACGGGGGCAGCGCCCTGTGTTACCCATACGCCGAACAGGGCACCATCATGAATATCCGCCGCCGCGCGGGCGAGCTGTTCGGGCGTGCCATAACAGGCGATCAGGCGGATGGCGTTGACGTGCCCTTCCACTATGCGCCCCAGCGAAAGATTACCCTCGCCTGTCAGGCGGAGCAGGTGCAAAAGCCCGATTGCCCCCTGACAGCCCTCTCCGAACCCGTATCCGCCCAGTGTTGCAGGCAGTACTGCCGATAATCCCCCCAATTCCCGCACGCGGCGCAGGCCGTCTGCTGGAAAAGTGCCCTGTGCATCATTGATGGATGCTTCTTCTTCCAGTTCCGCGCGGCAGGCTGACAGGGCATCGAAGGGAAAGGTCATGTACCGCCAGCTCCTTCTGTCCGGTTACGTTTGCGGGGAAAGCCGCTACGCACAGACACAATACGGCGCTGTCTGATTAGTTCCCTGCAACCGGCGGGGCCAGAGCAGGGGACAGCAACGCCGCAGGTTTTCAATCAACTATCGTGCGCAGTTCAGATAAAAGGCGTGGCTTTCTGTTCAATTCGTCCTGAAACCATCCTATATATACGCAATCAACCCGTGCATGTTTCAGGAAACGAAGCGCCCATCATGACATCCCCATCCCAGATGTCCCTGTTTCCGCTCAGCGTCTACATGCAGCGTATCTGTCCGCAAAAGAATGAATGGCGTTACTATGCCATGGTCATCCAGCCGGACCTGTTCGGTGGCGCGGCATTGATGCGGCGGTGGGGCCGGATTGGTGCGGCCGGGCGGATCAGACTGGATCTGTACGCCAATGAAGGCGCGGCGGCAAATGCGCTGGCTGCACTTGTCCGGCACAGGAAAAAACGGGGTTATCGGCTCGTTTCCTGACGGCCGGCGGGGTGGACCGGCTGCGGTCGGCATACCGGTTTTTCGGTCTGGCCCAGAAAAATAGGCGCAAAAAAGAGGGAAACCCCACAAGCCCGCCTGTCGTTAGGTTGGGCATGTTGAAAAACAGGCCACTCTATCGCTCTGTTCCTTCCCCACATACCGGAGAAAGATGATGATGCATCATGCATATGGTCATGCACGCACTGACCGTACCGCCTTTTCCCCCGCGGACAATCATGCCGGTGGGCAGGACCCGAAAGCCACCGGAACCGGCGGTCCCCGTGCGGGAGAAGATGAGCCGGAATCCACACTCGACAATGACAGGAAAGTCGAAGAAACAAGCCACAAGGGCACACAGCAGAACCCGGATGAATGCGACGGGCATTCTCGCCCGCCGGAGAAAAATCCATAACGGGCGCTGTGATACGGCAGAGCGCGTTTCGCATGTTTTCAGGCCATGAAGTGTAGCGGCCCGGTGCCCCTGTGTGTCGTGACACCATTGTCCCCGCACTGGGCCTGCGCAGATAGCATGCAACCTTCATCCTATTCAGCCCCTTAGAAATACAACGGCATTTTTGCCAGACAGGAGATTGAATTATGAAAAAGACAATACATGTCGCATTATTGGCCGCCGTTGTCGCCAGTATGCCCGCCATGGCGATGGCGCAGACAGAACCGAGTAGCGGACCCGCGCCGACAGCAGATTCCGCTGCCTCGGCTGTTGGGAAAAGCCCGTCTTCGGCCACCACTTCCAGCGGCAAGCGGGTGGAACCGTCGGACAAGTTATGGAACAATCCCCGCACCGTATCCGAGCAGCCGGGAACCCAGCCGCCCGCCAATGCCGGAACCCATCGCACCCTGCCGGGGAGCGAAGGTCGCAGCAGCCGGGGTGGCAACAAAACGCCTTCGCCCTCTGACAGCGGCGAACAGTAAGGGATCGTCTGAAAAGAAATCCTGAGTAAAAACTTCCTTATGATTTCTGGACAGAATTTCCAAACAGCCCCGCAGTCGCTGGTTTGCGCATCCCCTGTTCAGGTGGCATTATAGCAGCCTGAACGGGGCGTGGGTCTCGCGGAAGTCAATCTGTATCTGAATGAATATTCGGGATAGCCACCTGTTCCCCTCTGTGGGGATGGGTGCGCTGTCCCGTAATTTTTTGTGCCTTGATTGATACGGAACAGCATTTGTGCATTGCGACGGTCTGAAAAGAAATGGGCTGCTTATGCCATTTGTTCACGCAAAGAGATGGCGTTAACGGAATCCATCCCATTTTATTTGGTAGCAATTACACAGATCGAGAGTGGAAAGGAAAATGGAATAGAAATATTGTCCCGTCATATCTTTTACTGTAAACGCACCATACGGTGCACGAAAGAAAACGGTCATTGCGCCGCATAAAACAATAGCACGATTCTTAATTTATATTATGAATTCGATATGTATTTCATAAAGTCGTATTATTTTTATTTTCCGTTTCCGCAGATGATGCGAAACCACCCCACAGCCCTTCCGTTGAGCTATCCGCAGCGAACAGTGTTGAGGTCGCTTTCTTACCCCAGAACCATGGGAAGTCAGAAATAACAAGGATCTCAAATAGCCGCTGCCATCCGAAAGGGTAAGTAATCATGACTTATCGTATCTACCCACACGAATATGCCGGTCTTCCCGCAATGGCGCCCGCAGACAGCCATGGGGGCGGTGGGGCCGAGCATAATCCGGGCAACTTCGCCAATGACCGCAAAAAAGCGTCCGAAGCCGGACAAAAAGGCGGTCAGCACAGCTCGGGTAACTTTGCACAGGACCCTGCAAAAGCGTCCGAGGCCGGTCGCAAGGGCGGCCAGCACAGTTCAGGAAACTTTGCCGAAAACCCGGAGCGCGCCGCAGAAGCCGGCCGTAAAGGGGGCCAACACAGTCACGACCACGACAAGGGCTGAACCGGGGGGCGGAACCTGTAAAGGTTCCGCCCTTTTATTACAGGGGGACGACAATAAAAAGAACATATCGCCATCATGGCGATGGGTTTTCCGGTAAGAAATTGCAGGGATATAAAAACCCTGCCTGCCGGAACCTTATTTCATGAGTAATGTTTAGAGAAAGTAATATTCTACCTACTTTTATGCCAATGTCGCCTTCAGGTGCATGGAGACATATCCAATGAAAAAAAGCATGATCGCAATGCTGGGACTGGCAGTCTGCATGTCCGGCCCCGTCCTGGCGCAGTCCATTCCGGAAAAAACGGGCGTGAACTCCCTGATGGGTGTAGCACCCCGGACGGCTGATTTCATCAAGATCGCCACCATCAGTGACCTGTTCGAGATCCAGTCGAGCGAACTGGCCCAGCAGACCCACAATCAGGCCCTTGGTGCATTTGCCGCCCGCATGATCGAAGATCACGAAACGACTTCGACGGCGCTCAAGGGTATCGTGCAGAGCAACAACCTGCAGGCGGATCAACCCACAGCGGTTGATGAGAGCCACCAGACCATGCTGGATAAACTCAAAACCCTGCACGGTCGGGATTTTGCCCTTCAGTACCGGTCGGACCAGATTTCGGGGCACGAGGATGCCGTATCCCTGTTCCGTCGTTATTCGGAAGGCGGGGATAATGCTGCACTGAAAGCCTGGGCCGCCAAAACCCTTCCAACCCTTGAAAACCATCTGCAGATGGCACGTTCCCTGCCGCAGTAGGATTGCGTATCCATATGGGGATGTCCCGTGCGTCCTGCTTACACACAATACCGCATTATCAATGCCCTGAGTATTATTTCGTAGTTAATGGGTACGCAGTAGATTATCAGGGTGCCGGGGGCAGATGGCCAGCTTCACACCACTGTTTCCCATCCCATACCCTTCTCGCCACCGGCTGTTCCATCCCATTCGATGGAACGCTTTTGCCCTGCGGCTCCAGATCGCTACGTACACCATTTTATTACGATTGCGATAGTGTATGATGGAAACCTGTCTCGCGACCAAAAAGGGTTTCATATCATGACGTCTGCCCCCGATTCTTTTATTGAAGCCCTGCCCAAGGCGGAGCTTCACGTCCATCTGGAAGGCACGCTCGAACCTGCGCTGAAGATCGTCCTCGCCCGCCGCAATGGCCATGCGATCCAGAGCATGACGGAAGAGGATATTCGCGCCGGTTACGTATTCGATGACCTGCCTTCCTTTCTGGCTCTTTATTACGAAGGCGTGGAACTGCTTCAGACCGAGCAGGATTTTTATGACCTGTGTTACGCCTACCTCAAGAAGGTCGCATCGCAGAACGTTTTGTACACCGAGATGTTCTTCGATCCCCAGCTTCACACCCGCCGGGGCATTGCATTCGAGACGGTCATAAAGGGTATCAGCCGCGCCCGGGCGGATGCGCAGCGCGATTTTGGCATCCGGTCCCAGCTCATCATGTGTTTCATCCGCGAAATGAGCGCGGAATCAGCCGATGAGACATTTACCCAGGCGCTTCCCTATCTGTCGGAAATTATCGGTGTGGGTCTTGATTCGGACGAGAAGGGTAATCCTCCCGCCAAATTCGCCCATGTATTCCGCCGTGCGCGCGAAGCCGGACTGCATGTGACAATGCATTGCGACATTGACCAGCAGAATACCCATGAACATATCCGTCAGGCGCTTGAGGACGTGGGAAGCGAGCGGCTCGACCACGGGCTGAATGTGCTGGAAAAACCCGAACTGCTTCAGCAGGCACGGGAGCGGCACATTCCCTTCACGGTCTGTCCGTTCCCCAACATGGCGATCCGTCCCGGCAGTAATGAAAAGGACATTCGCGCCCTGCTGGATGCCGGTCTGACCATTACCATCAATTCCGATGATCCGGGTTATATGCAGAGCGTGTATATGAACGAGGCCATGAAAATGGCACGCGATGGCGCGGCCCTGACGCCCGAAGAACTGGTCACGATCAGCCGCAATGCGTTCAATGCTGCGTGGATTGGCGCTGAGGAACGGCGCGCATATCTCGACCGGCTTGATACGTTCGCCCGGCGCGAAGGCGTCGCGGCGATCGGTTGATCGGCAGCGGGTACCCTGTATGTTCTGTGCAGAGGGTACCCGACCCGTCGCCTGCTGTTTTCAAACGACCTCTGTGATCAGACGCTTTTTATCAATTGCGGTCGTGGTATCATTGGCCCTGTGGCGCGGAGCGGATCAGGTAATATAATTCAGGTGGTCCTTCAGCGCATTGTCCGGGGTTTTGACAAGGTCTTTATGAACAATATCGATGACTTTTGTTCGGGATGCGGGGTCAAGGTAACGGATGATTTCGGCACTGCTATGCGGTGGCGCAACGATCAGTAGCCTGTCGTAGCTACGGCTCCATTCATTGATCTGTTCAGAAACGAACTTCCCGAATGATTCCATGGCCATTCGGTGCGTATCATGATGCGGGTTCAGGGCATGACGGGCGGTGGAACCGGTATGACAGGATGCTCCGGGCGCGTCATTGCCAATGTCGGATGTCCGTTGATGGGCGGATATGGAGTCAAAGGATTCAACGGTATGCAGGCTGTGATTTGCCGCGGGTCGGACAAAGCGCGCATGTTCCCCATCGGCGATGATGATAAGGATATGTTTCGCAGTCATTGGTCCTGACCTTTACGGAAACATGGGCGGGGGGATGATGGTATCGCTGAGTGGTTCGCTGAAGGTGATGTTATCAATGACGGAAACGACGCCGGGCACATTTTCCGCCGCGACACGGGCCGCCGTGCGCAAAGGTTCATCCATGACAACGCCGGTCAGTTCAACAATACCGTTTTTGACGTGTACGTTGATGAGATTCCTGCCCGCCCACCTGTCCTGATTCTGGTATTCGCGCAGGATCGCCTGCCGGATGCTGTCATCGTCATCAACTTTTGATGCGTCGGCAATGGCGGGCAGCAGCGCACGCAATATGTCCGCGCGCGCCACGATGCCTACAACATGGTCGTTTTTGACCACCGGCAGGCGTTTTACCCGCTGCCGGGTCATGGCTTCGACCGCGTCGCGCAGGGATGCGTCGGGCGCTATGGAAACAGGGGCGTTCGACATGACATCGGCCACCTTGCGCCCGTGCGTATGGGCGTATTCAGCGGCGTAATTGCCAGCCGACCGGAACAGTCCCGCAAGCCAGGAATGTTCGCCTTCGGTTTCCAGTTCGCTGCGATGAATAAGATCGCTTTCCGTGACGATGCCCACCAGTTCTCCCTTCGATGTCACCACCGGCAGGCCGCTGATCTTGTGCGCCAGCATCAGGCGGATGGCCGTCATGATGGTTTCTGTGGGTTCTATACTTATCGCGGGCGATGTCATTATGGTCTTGACCTGCATGGGACAGTACCTTTTTGTTTTATTCTACCGCAGATGCGTATTGACATGGATGGAAGCAATATCTCTCCCGCATTCGTGATGGCGGTGAAGTGTCATCACGTCGGGATTCCTGTCCGCCATGTTTCTTTTTTCGTTGTGGAGCATGGCATGCAGGTTCATGGATATTACTTTACCTGACGGCTGCTGTTACCAATACATATCCATGGGCAGGCAACATTACGTGGTATCGGAATGTGGACCCACGCGATTGGTCAGACGTTGGCGTCGCAGGTTGCTGGCCTGTGTTACAAGGCGGATGACATCCACGTCTTCCACCTGTGAAAAATCCCGATAATAGGCGCCAACGGCATACAGTGGCTGTGGTTGCAGCAGGCAGACAATCTGGTCGCACTCCCCGGCAAGGAGCGCGATGGTTTCAGGTGGTGCAACCGGCACGGCCAGTACCAGCCGTGCTGGCCGGTTCCGCCGCACGGCGCGCAGGGCGGCGCGCATGGTGCCGCCAGTGGCAATCCCGTCATCCACGATAATCACCGCCCGACCGGTCAGGGATGGCGGCTGACGGCTGCCTGCATACAGATGGCGCTGCCGTTCGATTTCGGCGCGCTGGCGGGTAATGATGGCCTGGATCATCTCCGTACGGATACCCAGTCTTTCTATGGTGTTTTCATCCAGCACGACCTGCGGATCGGCGCCATCCACCATCGCACCCACGCCGTATTCCTCATGCCCCGGAATGCCGATCTTGCGCACGAACAGCAGGTCCATTTCCGCATCCAGCGCTTTCGCCACCTCGAATGCAACCGGCACGCCGCCACGGGGCAGGGCCAGCACCAGCGGGTGGGAAGATGCCAGCGGCAGCAGGGCGGCGGCCAGGGCGCGTCCGGCGGCCTGCCTGTTGGCGAATGCTGTGCTCCGTTCTGGCGGCATCTGTCTCTCCCCCAACGCAGGTTGCGCAATGGGGCGCGTTGTTACAGCCCGAACGGCCATGTTTCGGGCAGGCCGTGCGGGTGTTCATGCCCCAGCGGCGTGATTGCTTCCGTCTGCTCGAACCAGACCCATGCGTCGAACTGGTCGGTAAGGGAGGCCTCGAAATAATGGCTCTGCAATTCCATGTCGGGGCGGTAGATCACGCCGATCGCGCGTTCGCGCCGGGGGCCGCGCAATGCCGCGCGGAGCGATGAACGGCTGTGCCGCCAGTCCGTCAGGGCAGGGGAAAGGCCCGCGCGCAGGAAAGCATGTTCGTAGCTGTCGGCGCGGGCGGGCAGGACCGTGCGTATTTCCATATCCCCGTCCCATTCGCCCGCCGCCGCCACGGTGCCGCGATCCGTTCCGAAACCGATCAGCACCGCTTCGTCGCCATGGGCCATGCGGCACAGTTCGCCGATATTGAACTGTCCTTCCCATCCCATGGCGGTCGCGGCGGCATTGCCTATATGCGAATTATGCGCCCATACCACGGCCCGGGCGCCATCGCCCCGGTGGGCCAGAAGCGCCTGAAGGGTTGCGAACATATGCCGGTCGCGCAGGTTCCAGCCTTCGTTCATGCCGCGGTACATGACCCGGTAATACTGTTCCGCCGCGCGTACGATGCGGGCGTTCTGGGCTGCGTCAAACCATGCTTCCCCATCATCCTTAAGGTAACGCAGGCGGTTGCGCAGCAGGTCGCGCAACTGCGCCACCACGGCGTCCTCGGTCGCATGGTGCGCTTCGCCCATGGCGGCCCGGCCATAATGGGTGGGGTCATGTCGCCACTGGCTCAGGGTGGCATAACGCTGCCGGGCCGATGCGGCGGCGTGTGGGTCAACCCTGTCCAGATATGTCAGGACGGCATGGAGGGATTCATCCAGACTGTAGATGTCGAGACCATGGAACGAAACCTGTCCCTCGTCCGGCAGGTGTTCATTATGGTGGTGCAGCCAGCGGACGAAAGTGGCCACTTCCTCATTACGCCACATCCATGTGGGAAAGCGGGTAAAGGCCGCGCCGCGCCATGGACGCGGGGCCTGATGGCGTATGTAGTCATCGATCCGCGCGCCATCGGGCCAGTCCGCTTCAACCGCGATAATGGTGAAGCCGTGGTGTTCGATCAGCCTGCGGGTAATGGCGGCACGCGCACGGTAGAATTCCGACGTGCCATGCGTCGCTTCACCCAGCAGCACGACGCGGGCATCGGCAAAGCGGTCGAAAAACGCGCCAAATGCCGCGGTGTCTTCCAGTGGGGGCAGGGGTTCGGCATGTCGGGCAAGGGTGGGGACCAGATCGTCGTGGCCCTGTGTTGCCCGTACGGATGGTCTGGGTGTCATGGCTGTCGTTCCCGTTCAGGATAGCCTTCCGCCTATATGCCCCGCGTTCCGGATCCTGCGGCGTTTGCGGTCCCTGCCGCTGCGGTATCGGATTTCAGTTGTCGTTGCGTATGCGCGATGCGCTGCCATTTACGTCACAGTGCATCTGTGTGGGCGCATCCGGCGTCTGGACGGCACCGTGGTCGCTGCCCGTGACATAATCCTGCAGTTCGCGTGCTTCCTGTTCCGCATTTTCGGCACGCATCTTGACGATGTCGCCAATACTGATCAGGCCGACCAGCTTCCCGTCCTCCAGCACGGGAACATGGCGGCTGCGGGAATATGTCATGCGGCATGCGATGTCATACAGGCTGTCATCGGGGGTGGCGGTCTGGATGTCCGTCAGCATGATATCGCGCGCACGGGCGGATGATATGTCCCTGCCGCGCTGTGACAGGGCGTTGACGATCATTTTTTCCGATACCAGCCCCAGCAGCGCGCCGTCGCGGTCCACAACCGGCACACCACCGATATTGTAACGCACCAATGTATCCGCGACCGACAGGATCGGATCATCTTCGTTTACGGTAATGACCATGCGGCCTTTCTGGGCCAGCAGATGAAAGACACGAGAGGACATGGGAAAAATCCTTTCCATGTTTCCAGACAGAAAATACATCCCCCATGTTACAGGGCAGGGGGCGCGATCGCGGTTTTCATGATCGGTGCTTCAGGCGGCGTTCCGGTCAGGTTACGGGCAGGCATGGTTTTAACGGTGGCAGGCAGCAGCGGGTACAGCGCAGGGCCAGGAAAAAGGCCCCCCATAATCACGATTATGGTCAGAACGATGGTAAGGGCCGTCAGTTCCGGTTGTGGCTGTCTGGTAATGGGCAGGGACGGTGCTGCCCCTCCATTCATCATGATGCGGATGATGTTCAGGTAATAGTAAAGACCGATAATGCTGCCGATCACCAGAACCAGCAGCAACACGTCGCGCTGGAGTTCGACGCCGGTGCCCGCAATTTCAAATTTTGCAAAAAAGCCGATTGTCGGCGGAATGCCCGCAAGCGAAAGCAGCATAACCGACATGGCCGTGGCGGGCAGCGGGTTGGTGGCAAACAGCCCTTTCCATGCCGTAATACGGTTGCCATCCTGCCCCATGGCGGGGGCACATGCACAGATGATGGTAAAGACCCCCAGCGTGCTGACTGTGTAGGCCATGAGATAGACGGTCATCGCCCCGCCCTGCAGCCGTCCGGGGGAAAAGAAGGCGATAAGCAGATATCCCATATGGGCGATGGAGGAACAGGCCATAAGCCGTGTCAGGCTGTTCTGGCACAGCGCCAGCAGGTTTCCCCCCATGATGGTCAGGATGATGACGGCATATATTACCCCTTGCATGAAGGGCGGCAGGGGGCCGGCGCCGAAATAACGGACAAGGCTGGCGAATATCGCAATCTTGGCGGTCACGGCCGTAAAGGCGGCTATGGGCGGCGGCGCGCCTTCCATCACGTCGGGCAGCCACATATGGAAGGGTACGGCGGAAAGTTTGAAGAACATGCCGGCAAGGATCATGACCGTCGCCACCTGCGCCATGGACGGCGCAAAGCCCGCTGCCGCAACAGGTGGCACGAAGGCCAGCGAACCGCTCACGCCATAGGCCAGTCCCATGCCAAACAGCAGGATGGCCGATGAAACACCCGACAATATCAGATACTTCATCGCCGCTTCAGTGGCCTGCGCAAAGCGGTAATGCCGCGATGCGATCAGACCCATCAGGGATATGCCCAGAATTTCCACGCCAAGGAAAAAAGGCATGTAACTGGCACTGAACACCATGGAAGTGGCGCCAAGCGTGCCCAGCATCATAAGCAGCGGATATTCATCGGTCGGATGCGGCGCATCCCGCACCAGATCCCGCCACGACATGAACACGATGCACAATACCGACAGCAGAATCAGTACCGCCGTATAGATTGCCCAGCGATCCTGAACGAACAGGGCCGTCCCGTCAGCGGGCGGGGTGCCAAACGCATGGCTGACGCTGACAAGGGCGGCAAGCAGGGTCACGACCGCAATGACAAGGCTGCGGATCACGTTGCGCCGCCACGCAATGGCCAGCAGCATAACCATTGTCCCGGCCGACAGGACAGGCAGCGGCGCGGGAAGGAAGATGTCATGACCGATCATGGCGCGCGCCTTTCCCCGCTGGTGGCAGCCGTCACGGACAGCGCGGACGGGACCGCGAACGTCATGAATGGCCGGGGATACAGGCCCAGCACGATGACAGCGACCATAATGCTGCCCAGAAGGGCCATCTGCCGGGCCGGAAAGTCCGTTACGGGCTGCGCGCCCGGTCGCGTGGGAGCAAGGAATACCCGATTGACCAGCCGGAGCGAATAGACCGCCGCCAGAACCAGACCGGCTGCGGCCATGACCGCCATTGCCGGGCTGACCCGCCATGTGGCGAGGAGGACAAGAAATTCCCCCGCGAAATTTCCCAGCCCCGGCATGCCAAGCGATGCGACGGCAAAAAACACGCCCGCACCCGACAGGCGCGGCATGGCCGCCCATAGCCCGCCAATCATGCGCATGTCCCGGCTATGCACGCGATCCTGAATGGACCCGGCGATAAGGAACAGCGCCCCCGTGCTCAGCCCGTGCGCCAGCATCTGGATGATGGCCCCCTGCATGCCGGTCCACGATCCCGAAAAAAGTCCCAGCAGGACGAATCCCATATGGCTTATGCTGCTATAAGCGATCAGGCGCTTGATATCGTCCTGTTCACACGACAGCCACGCGCCATACAGGATACCCGCAATCCCCAGCCCCATGGCGACCGGGGCGAAGCGGGATGCCGCATCGGGAAACAGCATGATATCGAAGCGGATCATGCCATATCCCCCGGTCTTGAGCAGGATGCCCGCAAGCACCACGCTGGCGGTGGTGGGGGCCTGTGTGTGGGCATCGGGCAGCCAGACATGCACCGGCACGACCGGCAGCTTGACGGCGAAGGCGACAAAAAAGCCCAGCATGAGCAGCATTGAGCCGAGCGGCGACAGCCCCGTAGTGGCGAGCGCGAAATAATCGAAGGTCAGCACACCCGTCTGCCGGTAATGGATGATGACCAGGCCGAGGATGGACAGCAGCATCAGCAGGCCGCTACCCTGCGTGAAGATGAAGAACTTCATCGCCGCGCGCTGCCGGTCCTCGTGCCCCCATTGCGCAATCAGCACGAACATCGGCACCAGCATCAGTTCCCAGAAGAAGAAGAACAGGAACAGATCGGTGGCAAGGAACGTGCCGATAATGCCCGTCAGGGTGGACAGGAACAGGAAATGGAAAACCCCGGCACTGACCGTAACCTGCCGTGTCGAAAACATGACGCATGCAAGGCACAGCAACAGGGAAAGCCAGATCAGGGACAGCGACAGGCCATCCATATCCAGCCGGACCGCAATGCCCATCTGCGCAATCCACGGCAGGAAGAAATGATCCCGCCATCCACCCGCCTGTAGCGCAGGCCGCAGGCTTTCCACCACCAGCAGCACCGTTTCCAGCACAAGCACCACGACGCTAACAAACCACGATATGCTGCGCATCCGCACGCCGGTACCGACATGCAGGCGGTCCGCCAGCCACGCAATCACGCCCCCCGTGACGGGTAGCACGACAAGGGCGGGAAGCAGGCTCATGATAGCATCGCCCATGCAAGGGCCGCGCCCAGCCCGGCCACGATCCAGCCCGCATACCAGCGCACGCGGCCATTTTGCATCCGCACCAGCACAACTGTCCCCTCCCGACCCACCATGGCCGTGCGTTCGGCGGCGAGATGCAGGGCGGCGCGTCGTGCCCGCATCATCATCCGGCTTGTGGCGCGTGTCATCCAGCCTGCAGCCGCAGCCAGCCGGTCAGGCAGATCGTAGCGCGTGATCCGCACCACGAAGCGTAGGGGCATGACCGGAAGCAGGTCGCCCGTTCTCCCCCCTGTTTCGGGGATTGCGCGGGTGACGGGTCTGGAGCGTCCCCACACAATCCATGCGATCCCTGCGCCCGCAACCGGTGTGATCGCGCCTGCCAGCAGAAGCCAGACAGGCTCATGCGGATGGAACGCCATGCCTGCTGGATCGACAAACCGCGTAAACAGATGAACCGGCGCAATGTCGCCGGGCATTTCAATGCATCCGACGAATACGGACAGAAAGGCCAGACAGCCCAGCGGAACAGTCATGACCCACGGCGTGCGACCCGTGGGCACGGTTTTCTCCTGTCCATAAAAAACAAGGAAAACGCAACGGAAAATATACAGGGCCGTCAGCAACGCCCCGAACAGCGCCCCGCCCCACAGCAGATGACCCGAGAGGATGAAATCCGGTGTCAGCACGGGCTGGCCCCGCCATACGGCGGACAGGATCATTTCCTTGCTGTAGAAGCCCGCCGTCACCAGCGGCAGGGCGGCCAGCGCGCCAGCCCCGATGACAAAGGCGGCTGTGACACCGGGCATGAAACGGCGCAGCCCGCCCATGCGAAAGATGTCCTGTTCATGATCGACACGCGCGATGATCGCACCCGCGCAGAGAAAGAGCAGCGCCTTGAAACAGGCATGCGTCACCAGATGGAACAGCGCCGCCTGCCACGCCCCCACCCCGAGCGCCAGATACATGTAGCCAAGCTGGCTGATCGTGGACCATGCCAGAATACGCTTGAGATCCGACTGCACCAGCGCCGTGCAGGCCGCCACCAGCAGCGTCAGCATGCCGATTGCCGACATGATCGCCATAACCGGCGCGGCTGCGGCAAACAGCCCGTGCAGCCGCGCGAGCAGATACACCCCGGCTGTAACCATCGTGGCTGCATGGATCAGGGCGGATGTGGGCGTGGGACCAGCCATCGCATCGGGCAGCCAGGACTGGAAGGGGATCTGCGCCGATTTGGCAAGGGCGCCCGTCAGCAGCAACAGCGCACTTCCCGTCATGATCGCCGGGGAAAGCTGTCCCGCCGTAACAGCAAAAAGAAGCCCGTCAATCTGGAGCGAAGCGGTAGCCGTCGCCATCATCAGCAGCCCGCACAGCATGGCCACGTCCCCGATACGGGTGATGTAGAACGCCTTGCGCGCGGCGGCGGTATTGGCGGGGCTGTCATACCAGAACCCGATCAGCAGGTAGGAACACAGCCCCACCCCTTCCCACCCGATGAACAGGCACAGCAGGTCCGACGCCAGCACCAGCACCAGCATCGCAGCCACAAACAGGGTCATGCAGCCAAAGAACCGCGCGCTACCGGGATCAGCCGCCATGTACCCGATGGCATACAGATGGATCAGGAACCCAACGATGGTAACAACCGCAATCATGACAAGGGAAACCGGGTCCAGCGCAAACGCAATGGTGGCTGAAAAGCCCGGAACACGCATCCATTCCCACAATATGACATGCAGCGGATAAGTCACCGCACCGGACATAAACCCCGCCGCCAGCACACCACCCGTCATGGCGGAAAGCCCCACCGCACCGGTCGCAAGTATCCCGGCGGAGCGCCCCTTGATCCATCCCGCCGACAGGAACACGATCACGGTGGCGGCCAGCGGCCAGACAACCACAAGGGGGAGGAGTGCCGCCATGATCCTATCCTCGCAGAAGGTTGCCGGTATCGGCGTCAAGCGATGGGCGTCCGTGCGCATGCAGGCACAGGATGATGGCAAGTCCCACCGCCGTTTCTGATGCGGCAAGGGCAAGGATCATCAGGAACATCACCTGACCCGACGCATCCTGCCACCGTGCCCCCGCAGCGACGAAAACAAGCCCCGCCGCGTTCAGCATGATATCAAGCGACATCAGCATGAAGACGAGGTTGCGCCGCACCAGCACGCCAGCCAGTCCGATGGAAAACAGCATGGCGGCCAGAAGCAGCGCCGCGTTGAATGGAAAGGCGGTCATGTCAGGGCCTCTCCCGCAGGGTTCGCCCGATATGAAAGGCGGTAACAAGCCCGGCCAGCAGCAGGAAGGATGCCAGTTCGACCATAAGTACATACGTCCCGAACAGGCTCAGCCCCACGTCGCGCGCATCAATCGGGAAAACGGCACCATCCGGGTCGGACAGCGTGGGCAGGCCGTAAAGAAGTTCGCCGCACGCCACGACCGCCAGCAGCCCCGGCCCGATCCATGCGCGTGGCCGGAGCCATTCTTTTTCCCGGTCCCGGTCAGGCTGGCCCAGATTGAGCATCATGATGACGAACACGAACAGCACCATGATGGCGCCGGCATAGATGATGATTTCCAGCGCCGCCGCGAACTGTGCGCCCAGCATGGCCAGCACCATGGCCAGCGAGAGCAGCGTTACCACAAGGTACAGCACCGCATGCACCGCCACCGGACAGGTGACGACCATCATCGCCCCCACAAGGGTCAGACCACCGGAAAGGAGGGGCAGGACATACATGATGCGTCAGGGCAGCAGGCTGTGAAGGTCGATGGGCGCGCGTTCATGTTCCGACGCGCCCCGGTCCTTGCCCGGTATGGGAACGCCCGCGACGTGATGGAAACTGTAGCCGGGATATTTTCCCGTCCCGCTGATCAGCAGGTCTTCCTTTTCGTAGACAAGGTTGGGGCGGGCATATTCGCCCATCTCGAAATCCGGCGTAAGCTGGATGGCGTAGGTGGGGCAGGCTTCCTCGCAGAAACCACAGAAGAGGCAGCGCGAGAAGTTGATGCGGAAGTAATCCGGATACCATCGGCCATCGCGTTCGGTCTTCTGCAGGCTGATGCAGTCCACGGGGCATGCAACGGCGCACAGGTTGCACGCCACGCAGCGTTCCCCGCCATCGGGGTCGCGCGACAGGATGATGCGCCCACGGTAACGCGGCGGCAGGTAGGGCTGCTGTTCGGGATACTGCACGGTGGCGCGCCGGTGAAAACCGTGCAGGAACGTCAGCAGCAGCGTGCGCAGGGTATCGAGCATGGGACGTGCCTTTTTCTTGCAGGCGTGGTTATGACGCGCGCAGCATCATTACGGTTCCGGTGGCAAGGACATTGAGCAGGGAAAGCGGCAGCAGCACCTTCCACCCCAGCCCCATAAGCTGGTCATAACGCGGACGTGGCAGCCCCGCGCGCAACAGGATGAAGAAGGCGACGATTACGCCGGTCTTCAGCGCGAACCACACCGGCGCGGGCAGGAGCAGGCCATTGCCGCCGCCCAGATACAGCGTTGTGGCAAGGGCGCTGACAAGGACGATCCCGGCATATTCGGCAATGAAGAACATGCCGAATTTCATGCCTGAATATTCGGTATGGAAACCGGCACCCAGTTCATTTTCCCCTTCCGGCAGGTCGAAGGGCAGGCGGTGCGTCTCCGCAATTCCGGCCAGAAGGAAGACCACGAACCCCAGCCCCTGCGGGATGATGAACCACAGCCCGGACTGTGCCGCCACGATGTCGCGCAGGCTGAACGACCCGGCGACCATGACAACACCCAGCAGCGAAAGCGCCATGAAGACTTCGTAGCTGATCATCTGCGCCGCCGCGCGCATCCCGCCCAGCAGCGCATATTTGCTGTCCGACGCCCACCCCGCCAGAACGACCGCATAAACGCCCAGACCCATCATCGCGAGGATGAACAGCAGGCCCACATTCAGGCCCCCCGCAATGCCCCCTGCCGCAAGCGGAATGACGGCGAAGGACAGCAGCACCGTCATCATGCCGATGGCGGGTGCGAGAATGAAGACCCCCCGGTCGGCAAAGGGGGGCACCCAGTCCTGCTTGAACAGGAGCTTGATCCCGTCCGCCACCGCCTGAAACATCCCGCCCGGCCCGACACGGTTGGGACCGTAGCGATCCTGCCATAATCCAAGCAGCCGCCGTTCAACCCATGTCAGCACGGTGGCAAGTGCCAGCACCACAAGGGGTGTAAGCACGATGGGGGCGAGGGGAAGCGGCGTCATGTCGCCTCTCCCGCCGGGGTGATGCGCGCCATGCAGGGAAACATGAAGGCGGGGGACACCATGTGCGATGGGCACAGCACCACGCCATCCGGCAGCCCTGCCAGGGGTTCCACCGGCAGGGTATGCGCACCGTCCGGCAGGTGAAGGGTCATGTGTGTTGGTCCTGCAGCCCCGGTCGGCACACGCAGCGTGGGTGGTGTTGCCCGTGCGGCGACGGGCGGGGAAAGCATGCTCAGTTCCTCGCTCCCGAACAGGCGCGTATCGGGCAGCACCAGAACGCTATCTTCAGCGCGCGCAAACGCGGCGGGAATATCCGTGGCGCAGGGATGGGTGGGGTGGTCGGTAGCATCAGGTGCCGGAAACAGCCGGACCCCGGATATCCCCCCACGCATGTCCCCGCCGATTTCGTGCTGGAACCGGTTGAGCGACTGGACCGAGTTCCATGATGGCACCTGATAGCCGGGGACAAGAGACGGCGGCATGTCCGGGGTGTACGCCCCTTCCATCGAACTGCTGAACGGGGTGTCCGGACTGTCTGGCGGGGGCTGGTCACGCACGCTGATATGGGAGCGGATAACAGTCCGCCCGCTGGCGCGGTAAGTCTGGCTGCGCAGTTTCTGGCCATCAATGCGGTAATCGGCACCGGGGGCCGCATCCACCATGCCCGCCAGAATGGGGCAGGCGCGCCCCAGCGCGGCAATCACATCATCCAGCCCCTGCCATGTGGTCAGTCCGGTTGCCTGTATCCGTGCCGCTGCCTGTACGTTCACGCAGCCCTGCGCGCGGGCAAGGGCCTGCATCCATCGCCATCCCGCCCGGATGGGCTGGGGGGGATAAACCGCCTGAAAAAAGCGTTGCGCCCTGCCTTCCTGACTGACCAGCGTGCCACTGCATTCGCTGAAGGCGGCGGCGGGCAGCACCAGCGTCGCATCGCGGCATGGCGGCGTGTCCGTATGGTCGATGATGACGATGTTGGGCACCGCCTCAAGCAGTTCGACCACCGCAGCGGGGGACAGGCGACGGGTCAGGTCGTTTTCCGCAATCACAAGTGTTGCGATCTTTCCCGCCCGCGCCTGCGCCATCACGGCTTCAAGCGTAAGCCCCCCCAGCAGCGCCAGCCCCATGCTGTTACATTCCGGCAGGATCAGTGACAGCCCGCTTGCGGGGATGGTGCGTGCAAGGGCCGATGCAATGGCGGCGGCGGCGCGCATGAGTGCGGGCGACCCATATTGCATGCCCGATACCACAAGGGGCTTTTTTGCGGCGAGCAGCGTGGCTGCGACATGCTCCACCAGTCGGACCTGTTCATCGGTCAGGTCCGTAACAGCGGGGGTGGACGGGTCGATCCGGTGTGCTATGGCGAAACCGATACGCGCGATATCGTCAGGCACCGCGCGAAAGCACTGCGCGGCCACGGGGTCCAGATCCGTTGGGGCAGGGGTAAGGATGAACAGGCCGGATGGCGCATCACAGCCGATGGTACGCACGGCGGCATCCATCCAGCGCGGCACTTTCGCCGCATCCGCCATAGGGAAGCTTGGCTGGCGGACGGACTGGCGCAGCGACAGGCCCTGCCGGGGGGCGGTAGCGCAGACATCTTCCCCCAGAACCAGCACGCCATCCGCGCTTTCCATTTCATGCAGGCTGGGAATGACACCCGGATGCTGCCGCAGCAGCGTGCAGGCCAATTGCCCGCATGCCTGTTCAACCTGCGTCTGCCCGGTCGAAAACCGTGCCTCCCCGACAAGGGCGCGCAGGCTGAAACAGGTTTCCATGGATGCGCGGGGGGAGGCTATGCCAACGACCGGGCCATCAGCGGCCATGCGGGCGAACTGCATCACCGCGTCGCGCGTGGGAACGGGTGCGGGGTGTCCATCAATGCTGCGCATGGGCATGCGGATGCGGCTGTCGGCATTGACGAAGCCATGCCCGAACCGGCCCCGGTCGCACAGCATGTAGCGGTTGACGGCTGCATTGTACCGGTTGACGACCCGCCGCACGCTTTCTTCACGCGCATTGACGATAATGTTGCAGCCCACGGCGCAGTGGACGCATACCGACGGGGCGCCGCGCAGGTCCCATTTGCGTGTGTAGACGGCGGAAAATGGTTTGTCGGTAAATACGCCGGTGGGGCAGATTTCCACCAGATTGCCGCTGAAGGCGTTTTGCAGCGCACCGTCTTCCGCGCGGCCGAAATAGACACTGTCATGCGATGCGAAGGCAGCCAGATCGTCGCCCCCCGCATAATCGCGGTAGAACCGCACGCAGCGATAGCACGCGATGCAGCGGTTCATTTCGTGTTTCACGAACGGGCCGAGATCCTGATTGCGGTGCATGCGTTTTGTAAACCGGTAGCGGCGCTGGTTGTGGCCGGTCATGACGGTCATGTCCTGCAGGTGGCATTCGCCGCCTTCCTCGCACACGGGACAGTCATGGGGATGGTTGACCATCATCCATTCGATCACGCCCTCACGGAACGCGCGTGCCTGCGCATCCTCGATCGCAATGATGGCCCCGTCACTTACCGGCGTCATGCACGCCATCACAAGGCGACCGGTCCTGTCATCGGGACCGCTGAACTGACGGACCGCGCACTGGCGGCAGGCCCCCACGGAACCAAGTTCGGGATGCCAGCAGAAATAGGGCAGGTTCGCACCCGCTTCCAGACACGCCTGCAGCAGGTTGATGCCGGGGCGGGTGGGCCATTCGCGCCCGTCGATCCTGATGGTGGTCATGGCCGGATCTCCTGCCCGCCGTCAGGCTGCGTGACGCAGCGGGCAGCCGCGCCCGGCGATATGGTCCGCGAAATCGCGCGCAAACAGTTTCAGCCCACTGGCCAGCGGCGCCATGGCCCCCGGCGCATGGGCGCAGAACGTATGCCCCGGCGTGCCCAGCATGCGGGCGTGGCGGTCAAGCTGGTCGATGTCTTCCGCCATGCCCGTACCCGCCTCGATCGCGTCCAGCAGGCGTTCGACCCAGGGCAGTCCATCGCGGCATGGGGTACACCAGCCGCAGGATTCCTGTGCGAAGAAATGTTCCAGATTGCGGAGCATGCCCACCGGACAGGTGCGGTCATCAAGGATGATGGCCATGCCGGTGCCAAGGCGGCTGCCCGCTTTTTCAACCGATGCGTAATCCATCGCCATATCAAGGGCCGTGTCATCCACGAATGCGGTGGAAGCCCCGCCGGGCAGCAGGGCGCGCAGTCCGTAGCCCGGCTGCATGCCGCCCGCGTGCTCCTCGATAATTTCACGCAGCGGCGTGCCGATGGGCAGTTCCCATGCGCCGGGCCGTCTTACGCGCCCGCTGACCCCGTATATCTTGGTGCCCCCATCCGGCCCGATGCCCAGACCCGCAAACCATTCCGGTCCGTTGGCGATGATGTGGGGCAGGTTGCTTAATGTCTCGACATTGTTCACCACGCTTGGCGCGCCCCATAGTCCGCCTGTCTGTGGAAAGGGGGGCTTGCTGCGCGGGGTGGCGCGCCGTCCCTCCAGCGCGGTCAGCAGGGCGGTTTCCTCGCCGCATATGTAGCGCCCGGCGCTGACATGCACATGAATGTCGAAACTGAAACCGGTGCCGAGGATATCCTGACCCAGCCACCCCCCATGCCGCGCCTGCGCAATGGCGTCGTGCAGCCGGGTGCGGGCAAGGTGGTATTCCCCGCGCATGGACACCTAATCAAACGTAATCAATAACTTATGGCTTAGTTTCTTTCTGGTTTAAGAAACTGGTATCTATGCGTGCGATCGCATCCTTTGCCAACTTCTCCTGACTGGCTGCTATCGTATAATGCTGGACCATCGCAAGCGTCTTGTGCCCTGTTATGGCGGCAATTTCGTGGGTCGTGCATCCGGCTTCAGCCAGAAGCGTTGCCGACATTTTGCGCAGGCCATGGATATTGAAGCCCGGTGGTATTCTCCCGGATAAAGACGCCTCGCTCAATGAGGATGTGATGCTGTTAGGCTTCCATGGATCGCCATTGGTGTTGGTCAGAATAAATTCTCCGGAGTGCCTCCATTGATCCAGATAGATTGCAAGTTTAGGATGGATGGGAATCTTTAGCGCGGTTCCAGTTTTTCCTTGGATCACATGGATAAAGTTCCCTGATATATCGGACCACTTCATCCGACAAAGATCACTGCGCCTCTGGCCAGTGAACAGAGCCATAATAATCGCTCTTTGCAGTGCATGATTTAAGCTACCCATTGCCTGCTGGACGATTTCCGGTGTCCATGTAGGCAGCGGCTTGGAGGGGAGCATCCTAATCCCCGAGGCTGGGTTTACTTCAATCCAATCTCGGGTAACTGCCCACCCAAAAAATGACCGAACTATTGAAAGAAAACCATTAGAAGCGCCATGCCCCCGACATGAGGCAATCATGTCTCTGATCGCCAGTATATTCCTCCTCTTGATATCTTGGATCGGCATATCCCTAAAAATATCAAGCTCGCAAAGATAGTATTGTTTGATCTTCTGCGTTGCCGGTCGGGTTTGTTTAAATTCAATACTTTGCCGATATGACCGGATGACGCTTTCTACAGATCCCTGTGCGGGCAGCCGAGAGTTGCCCTCGCCAGCAGATTTAACAGGATAGCGGTATTCCTTAATTGACCCGTCTGCCAGTCGCTTTTTTACGACCTTGAAGCGCCGCGTGCTGTCTGATTTTTTCTTCACAATGCCGCTCTAATATCTCGTCCATGTCCCGTTTGATCTCAATGCCCTGACTTTTCATCATGAGGGCATCAACTGCGTGCCTGTCCCATCGCGGGCTGCGCTCGCCAAGGTGATAGCTGGGGCGTGGCAATTTCCCCTGCTTAACCATCCGGGCCACATTGTGGGGCTTCACATCTATGCGTCGGGCCAGCCCCTCTCGGCTAAGCCAGCGTTCCAGCGCTTCACCCATTCCGAACCTCCACTACGCGCCCGCTATCCACCAACGCCTGCCACGTCTGATCCCTGGCGGACACAATCTCTCCGCGCCACCGCAGGAATACGCGGTATCGGTTCTGGGCGATCAACTCCACGGTTTCGTGGAGGTCGCCAGTTATACGGATTTCGTGGGTCATGCCAATTCCTCTCCGGCCATCACCCTCTCTATATCCTTTTCGATAGCGGACCGCGTAGCACCCTTGGATATCCCCACGAGCTTCCCATCTAGTATAATCCGCGCTTCTTTCCAGGTGCATTCCACCCGGCACCCGTTGTAGAAGAAGCCGAAGTGCGTGGAGATGTTCATGCTGCCTCCCGCCTCGCGATCTCGCGCCTGATATACCACTCGGCCTTTTTCAGATCCTCCAGCGCATTGCCCTTTTCATCGGCGCGCCAGATGTATTTCATGGCATTACCGAGGTTGAAGGACATGTGTTCGGCCACCTGTATGCATTCGATGCCTGACGGATGGGCATTGTAGTGATGGGGATGGTTAACCATGCTTGCGGGTGTTGGTTCGCTTTCCAGAATACCCATACAGGCATCCATCTTCGGCACACTGTCGAACCCCTTGAGCCATTCTTCGCCGGGGAACTGGGGCGGATAGGTCAGGACCATGACGCCCAGAATATCTCCAGGAACATCCCGCGGAGCGCCACGCTCAGCCGCCCTGCGCCCGCGCTGATATGGCGTGTGTGTGGGTTCGTTGGTCATACTGTTTTCTCCATCAGGGCGCGGTTCTGGACCCAGCCCCGGAAATTGCGTTGGTCGGTTTCGTCGTGGAAACCGGGAACGTAGGGCGTGGCCTGATTCTCGAACGGCGATGCGTGGAATGGCCGGGAGCGCGTCAGACGTTCGCCAAGGGCGATATCCTCGACCAGAGATGATTTGCGACCATCATGGGTCAGGTAGGATGTACGGGCGCACCGGGCAGATGATACGACCCGCAGGTTTCCAGTCGGGTCCATAAGGCCTTGATGCTCGTGTATTTCATCGATCGATACGAACGGCAAATGCCACTGGCCCAGATCAAGAGGCTGCACTGGCGCGGCCAGCATCGCTATCTTCATCGCCTTCGCCAGCGCACGGATTTCTGGCTGGGCATCCTCATGATCGCGCAGGGCGAAGAAGTTGTCCCATTCCGTTGCCGTCACCACTACGTTGATATGGGCGAACGGTTCGAGGATGCGGTTGACGATCTGCTTGTGGGCACCGATATTTGCCATCGCCTTGGCGTGTTCGATCATGTCGCGAAAAGCCATGCTCCAGCGGTCTTTTGCCGCCTGAAGCGCAGCCCCGGTCAGTTCCTGCTTGGCCTGCATTCCCGCCTGGTTAGCGCCCCAGAATGAGGGCGAAACGGGATCGCGCTCAATATCCGCAATCAATCGCTCAACCGGTATAGCCCGGCTGCTGCTTGCGTTACGGCTAAACTGGCGGTGCGTCATAAACTCCGCATGAATAAACCGAGGATACCGCAGCAGGAGCGTGTCGATACGCTTTCCCGTCTCGTCAACGCTGGCGAGGATGGATGTGGCTGTGATGGTCATCCCTGCGCCTCCCGCGCTGCGTCGATGGCTGAGCGAAGGGTGGCTGCGCTTATACCTCCATAGCCATGATTAAAAGAAGCGCCAGAAATCCCTCTTCCTATAGGGGAAACGCGGAATCCTGTGTCCACTATGTCCTCCAACCAATCCAACCGCTCACTATCCCGCGCAATCTCCGCCCGCACGCGCTGTTCTGCGCGGCGCTCGGCTTCTAGGATGTGTAATTCTGCTACTTCCATCATCTGATAAGATTCTGGAGGATCAGCAAAGTCAGCGGCAAGCACCTTGATCTGTTCTTCTCTTGTCCTCATGGTGCGTCCTGTTCTACGTCGATGGCGGCACGAACTGCTTGCTCAGCCTCATTCCGATTGGGGAATTCGTGAATTTCTCCATCCTCATCTTGGTAGGCGAAGAAAATACGAACATCTGCGGCCTCAGACGTTTCCACAATTTCAAAAGGCTTTGTCTCGCAAAGCATATCAGCCAGATCAGCATGGCCGCTTTCAGGATCATCGACCATATAGAACCATGTATGCCGCTTAGAAATCTCTGCCCGGACGCGCTGTTCTGCCCGGCGTTCGGCTTCGTCTATAGTTTCTTGGGCGAAGCGATACGATGCCTCTTTCCTCCCCCCTTCATCCATCATTGAGATAGCAAGATCGTTTATGTGTTCTTCCCGACTTCTCATGGCGTGGCTCCTAGGTTGCGGATTTTCTGTGCGCATATTTCTGCGGTTTCTTCGGCAGCTTCTCCAGCACGATTATATGAATCATACGCTGCAGCTTTCCACGTAGAAGCTGCCTCTATGGCTATTGCGTCACATTCTTTCGCACACCGTTCCCGTTCTCCCGCCAGCAACTCGGCTATTTGCGCATGGGTTAGGAAAGGGCCGACATATGCCCAGCCAGTAAGATCGTATCCTTCAAGCGCATCGTCAGGGCCTTCGTAATCGTATTCAACCCACACTTGATGCTTGGCTTTCCAATAATAGACTAGTTCATTACCAGCGCCTTCTGGATCAACGTCTATGACATGCTTTCCATCTCGCTCATGGAACAGAGGAACGCCAGGCTGTTTAAGGTTGGGCCAGTTTGTGGAGGCGGTCATGGGTAGTCCTCATTCATCTTGCGGCTATTCCACCGGATCATGACGTTAGCCATGACCACGTAATCGTCGCCGCACGCACAGCAGGTCATTTCTGTTTCTTCGCCGTCATCGTGGCTGATTTCGTAATAGTCATCGCATTCATCTCCGCAATATGGGCACGTGGGGTTTCTGCACCATGTCGCGTCTATTTCTTTGCTCATTCCCCATCCCCCGGCAGGACTTCGCGGGCATTCATAATATCTTTTCTACTATCACACTTGATAGAGAATACTTTTTCATGAAAGTATCTCCCTTCGCTGGTGAAGGTTTCCGTTTCTTCCGTGCCTTCGTCAAGTATAAGCCCAACAATAGGATAAATATTGTTTATTCTGTCTACGCAAAGAACACGAACAGGTTTCCCATCCCGCGTGCAAAACGGCCCCTCATGCTCCGGCGTGTAAGGGCCGATGATTTCGAGTTTCGTCTTGGTCATGCGGCTGATCCTTCGTTGAGGGTTTTTGCGACGGTCTGGGAGAAAATAGCGTATGCTGCCATGGCAGGGGTGTCGGCTCCGGCGTCCATTAAGTTTTCATATTGAGCAAAAAGTGACAGGATTTCTTTCAGCCGCGCAATCTCCGCATCCTTCTCCGCCGCCACCTTCGCAACCTGCGCTTCCATGTCGGTGTAGCGGACCATTTCAGGCAGCTCCGAACAAACGCGTTCTAGGGCTTGATCCCATCCATACCCCATAGCTTCATATCGGTCAGTTATGCCGCGGTCTTCTAGTCCGCAGCCCATACCCTGATCGTGGTATTCTGGCATATATTCGGACAGATCAACCGTCTCCACATCCGCGCACGGCGGGATGGGGGTGCCTACATGCTGGATGATTATTCCCCAATCATGAGCAACAATAGCGCCGACAAGAGATAATTCCTCTTCCGACAAACGCACGGGCACCATCACAAACTGTTCTTCGTTCTTCATAATCAATTCTTCCAAATGAACCTGCCGCACGTCATGGATCAGTTCGTGTTCAGAACTGCACATAGTCGGTTCCCACGATCTGGGTGAAGGCTTCCCACGGGGTCAGGCCGTTATTGCGGGCAAAGGTCAGGCGCTGCATTTGCCGGGCATTAAGGGGCGCGGAGTTGTGCGCCCTCATGTGCAAACCGACCTGCTGCATCCACGTAAGCCGCGTGGCGAGGTAGTCGGGTTCGGCGGCGTCGCTGGTGGGGGTCATGCCACCGGCTCTTCAACGGGGGCTGCTGCCAGTTCTTCTGCCTGCTTCTGTTCGGCCTTCTGAACTTCGCCCATGCGTTCACCGAGCATTTCCTGAACACGCCCGATGGTCTCCGGCGCAATGGGTCGTCCCGCATCCTCGGCCTTATTGATCGTGTCTTTCCACTTCTGCCAGAGGGTATCCACGCACGCGATATTGCGGCAGTCGGCCAACTTCTTCTCGAAATAGGCAATGTGATTGAACGGACGCTCCTGTTCGACGCGGCGCGCCTGAGGCGTCAAATCTATGGTCTCGCCTACGAAGTCCTTCCCAGACATTTCGTCATCAGTGTTGGTGCCGCCGGTCTGCTCCGGGAATGCCATACGCAACGCCTGAGCCTCGGTGCATTTCGCAAGCTGACCATAAGCGCGTTTTCTCCACATGGCGTTGGGCGCCTGCGTGTCGCGCTTGGCGGTTGCATAGTTCTCCAGCCAGAACTCTTTCGCCGTAAACTCACAGACCTTGCCATGCACCAAGCGACGGACCGTCATCCGGCACCATGATGGGAACGTTACTTCCGATCCTCCAAGGTTCATCGTCTTGTCAGGGCCGAACTCCGGTTCAGACTTCCCTACATATTCGCCGGTCCGGGCGGCTTCCGTGCGGTAGAGTGCAATACCCGGCATAACCACATCGACCATGCGGTTAGCGTCCCTGTTCCAGATAGGAACAATGTGAACCGGCTTCTTCATCACATCCAGACCGGCGGCGCGGCAGTAGCCCATCACCATCGCGACAGATGCGTCGGAAGCGCCGGGATAAAGACTGTTCTTGAGCACATCCATCAGATCGCGTTCAGTAATCTGTGTGCCATTTTGGGTTGTTACGACTGCGTTCATGCTGCAACTCCTTTCTTGCCACGGATCACGAGGCGCATCGCGCCGCCGTTGCTCAACATGGCTCCATCAATTCTTTCGCCCTTCTTGAGGGCTTTGGTCAGTTCGGCGCGGTTCAGTTTGTCCGGCTGCGGTTCGAACAGGTCGGGACGCGAGGTGCGCAGGGCCTTTTCATCGGTGATCGTCAACTCACGAGGGGGATGAGACAGGCCGCCTTCGTACTTGTCACTGAACAGGCCAAGCGTGCCGGTTTCCTCCATATCCTCGACTAGAGCCTTGCGCAGTTCCTTGGCTTGCGCCGCGCTTTCTTTTGCCCAGAGTTCGAGCATTGCGATCTGGTCCAATGCCACCTGCTGGTGGCGCGCTTCGCCTTCCTGATATGCCAGACGCGATGCATTGAATGCCTTGATCGCGGGAGAGACCTGCTTGACGTATATCCAGTCCATGATCTTTGAGAGGCCAGACATCACACCCGCCCCTCAAAAAACGGCACCCTCTGCCCACCGGGCAGGAACAGGGTCTCGTAATCGGGGAAGGGCCAGTCCTTCCGCTTCTGCGGTCCGGTTATGCTATCCCAGTCTGTCCGCGCATCCATCATGCGCAGGTTCCGGCGCGCGGCTTCGAGTTGGCGCGGGGTGAGAGGGGTCATGCTTCACCTCCCTTCTTCCGCATGTTTTTCTTGCGGCGCTTCTTGCGTTTTGCAGCCGTGGCGTGCGTTTCGTCTTCTTCGAATGTCCGGGGATAGCCGCACGGATCACCGATGTATTCGCCCGTAACGCAATCAAGCGTTCCATCGAGCATCATGTCTGCAATCTCGCCCATCACAGCCCTCGCTTTCCAGTAGGGTTCTGGGCTACACGCCGGTTGATCCGCACGCGCTGGTGTTCCGTCAGGGTGAAGGTCATGGCAGGTCTCCCGCAAGAAATGAGTGGCTTTTGCGGGCCTCGCACACGCACGCCAGAACATCCTCAAGATCTGCTTTGATCTCGGGCCGGGTTTCCGTCTCTACGTCGCGGCGCAGAACGATTTCAGCGCGCGACAGGCCCTCGTAGATGTTATCGAGGGGCTGTTCATACCGGCTCGTCATGCCACGCACTCCATACGCTCGGCCCGGCGGAAATCGGCACGGTCAAAAGCGAGGCTCTCCCGCTCGTCCGCTTCGATGCTCTCAACCGTTTCCGGGAAGTCCTTGATGGACTTGTTCACCATGACGATTTCATCATCCAGCGCGCCGCCATGCAGACCGCCCGTCATGTCGCTCACGTCGTGGAAGCGGGTATCAACGCCCTTTGCCTGTTCACGCAGAGCGATCAAAGACGACCGATACTCACACAGGCGCTGATATCCGTCCTCTGCCCAAGTGGGAAAGTTACCACCCAGAGCATGGTCAATATCACCCTGCGAACAACCGTCAGGAAGATTACTGCACATAATACATTCCCCTCATTACTTGAAAAATACTTGGCTAACTCGGCCAGACTGCCGGGACCGAAGCCCCGGTGGCCCGGACGTGTCAGGGCATCACAACAGTGGCGAATGCGTAGAACACCGTGCCAAGAAACATCGCGCCAATAACGGCCATGCCGATGAAGCGGGTTAGGTGGTTGTCGGGGATGGGAGGCATTATGCTGCCTCCTGTTCTGCTTCTTCGTTGACCCATGAGGACGAGCGCAGCTTGATAAAGTCGATCAGGCAGCGATATTCTTTAGCCGACTGGTTATCGCCATGTGTTTTGCTTACGGCGCTCTCAAACTCGTCCAGCGTCCCATGGAAACACCCGCGATTGACCTGAATCCCATCCGTAGCCCGATACCAGGTCAGCGTGCCATTTTCAGATCCAACATGGCTCATCCATCCGAAGTGGATGTCGAGCGAGACCCGCGCGTTGCCGTAGACCCGCGCGTCGCCGGAGACCCGCGCGTTGCCGTAGACCCGCGCGTCGCCGGAGACCCGCGCGTTGCCGAGGACCCGCGCGTCGCCGTAGACCTGCGCGTCGCCGGAGACCCGCGCGTCGCCGGAGACCCGCGCGTTGCCGTAGACCCGCGCGTCGCCGGAGACCCACGCGTTGCCGGAGACCCACGCGTTGCCGGAGATATGCAGGTTATTCTCGGCCTCGACATATCCGCCCAGATCTCCAGCCGCGACACCGATTGCCGCGATCGCGACGAGGGCGCGGATACGATAGAGCGTGCGACCATCCCACGACTTCACGGTGTCTGTGGTCAGGAGTTCGTATTTTGTGTTTTCGGGAGCAGTCTGCTGCTCGGGCTGTGTGTGGGTCATCAGTGCGCCTCCCCGATACGGCCAGTCTCAAGCTGCGGGACCATGCCGTCTGTCGGCACATAGACCACTGTCTTGTTGTTCTGATTGTCGAGCTTACTGATCCAGAGCCAGCGCAGGTAATCTGCGTTCTCTTTCAGGCTGTCGCCGATGATCTTGTTGGCCTGCGCAGTTCCTTCGGCACGAAGGACTTCCGCATCACGCTCCGCCTGCGCAGTCTGAACCAGCACCTGCCGGTTCTGCGTTGCCTGAGCCAGTTCGGCCTCTCCGCTCATCTTGGCCGAATAGACAGAATACTGAGGGCAACCATACATCCCTGTTCCAGCGCACAGCGCCACGACCATTCCCAAGCCGAATACGGCACCAAAGCCAATATTGTCTGACACTTCCCATCTCCGTGTTGGTGATGGGGAACTGTTACCCTAGGTGTCGGAGCTGCGCAAGGGGAATGTTACCACTGGTGTCGTTTTTTTAGGATGAGTTTTTTAAGCCTCGGGATAGGTTCAGCATATGAAGAACAGATATGCGCGTCTGTTCATCAGCATTCCGGAACATCTCCACAAGGGTGACCTCTTGCGGACCGCTCGCCAGAACGCCGATTTCGTTGTTCTCGCCCAATAGGTAGTCAACTGGGAGATTGAAGGCTTTTCCTATGACGCGCAACGCATCTCTCCCCGGCTCTTTGCGTCCGGCCTCCCATGCCGCAACAAGCGAGCGTGAGCGACCAATCACCTTCGCAAATGCCTCTTGCGAAAGCCCCTGTTGTTCCCTTAACGTTCTTATACGTGTTGCTGTCGTCATGCAACCATTTTGGCACATAGGTTTTTTTGCTGGTGACACTTATAGGAACAATCCGCTTGACGGATACCGACACCATAGGTAACAGTCCGATCTATGGAAACAGTATCTGATTTGGTCAGGAAGAACGGGGGGGCGCAGGCGGTTGCCGACCTCTTCGGTGTTACCCGACCCGCTGTGGTGAAGTGGTGCCGAAAAAACCAGTTTCCGGCACGGCTCACTGTGGACATCGCTCACGTATTCGGTGTGCCTGAAACTGTTCTCAGGCCTGACATTTTCAGAAAGCCGGTCGTGCGCCCCGAAGGGGAGGGTGCGCGGTGAACACCCAGAACAATCGACGTGAAGCCATTGACCTTGCACTCCGCTGGACTGAAGCGCGCGGCGGCGCACAGGCAGCCACCAGCACTGATCTTGTGAAGGCGGCTGCCGTCATTGAAGCCTATCTTACGGGTGCCCTACAGGTTCGTGTCGTCGGGAGTAACGATCATGGGGATGGGGGATGTTTTCCCATCAACAATGGCAACGGCCTCGGCGTAAACGCTGGCGATATACTTCCGGTCAAAGACGTCGGGTGCGCTGGTGTCAGAGCTCATAAGACTATTGGCGATACGCTCGATCAGTCCTTCTCGGGAAAGTTGGTCAATACTCATAAAGCTTCATCCTCTGCACAGGGTGGAGAAAAGCCGGAGAGGGGTGCGACTCTCTCCGGCGCTGAAACTGTAATGTCCCGTTGCTCGTGCGACCTATGCCGTCGCATGCATGGCACCCGTGATAGGGAGGACCGGTGATGCCAAAGCCCATGGATCTGCGCGGTCAGAAATACGGAAAACTGACGGTGATCGAGCTTGCGCCGAGTGGACTTGGCGAAAAACCCAAGTGGCGCTGCAAATGCGAATGCGGGGGTGAGTTTATCGCTTCGGCATTCAATCTGCGCCAGGGCGATTCCACAAAGTGCAGAGACTGCCGGTATTTCAAATGGACTGCGGATAGGGAGGGCGCTTTGCGTGATCTCAAGGCCGCGGGGAAAACAGGAAAGCAAATAGGCGAACTGCTGGGCTGTAGCGCGTATGTCGTGAACAGCAAGCTCAAGCAGTGGAAAAGGGATGAAGCGCGCGCCCTTATGAATCCCGAAACGGGGTTTCGGCAGCACATGAACGCCCCTTGCAAGCGCGCCTGCCTGCGCTGCGGGAGATCGTTTGAGGCGGAAAGCCGCGTGAACCGCCTGTGCAGCGCGTGCGGTCCGTTCGTGCGCGGGGCTGCCTTCATCTGATGCTTCACCGCCCTGCCAGTTCCGTGGCCACCATGGCCGCCAGATGCTGCCGGACCTCGATGGTAGCGTCGGGATGGGTTGCCGCCCATACCCGCGCCATCAGGACCAGCATCTGGGGGATTGACAGGGTGCGGTCTCCTTCCTTCATCCCGTCCGCCAATTCGATTGGTGGTTTCTCCAACAAGCTTTTCTCCAGTTCCGTTCGTCGCTGTTCGGAATGTGGAGCAAACCTTGTCCAAAAAATTGGAAATCAATTCCGCCAGTTTGGAAAAATGCGAAATGCTTACTGCTGAGACAGTGACGCAGAATGCCCAGACAATGGCTCGAACCCTTTCAGAGACGTTCGAGCGCGGGCTCGGCGTCAAGGAAATCATTCACCGTATTGCCCGGATGCTGCGGATCACCGACCGGCAGGCGAAGGGCCTTTACTACGGAGAATGGGAACGCATCCCGGCGCACATCTACCTGCGACTGGTTGATGCCTATCGCAAACATCTGGCGCGCGCAGAGCGGCAGGCCGAGCATCAGGCCGCCATCTACCGCGCCCTCAGTCAAGAATGGAACGACACATGGGGAGATACATCCTCCTGCGGCGTGCTGCCATCACCCGATGGCGGGCAAACCGCGCACTCCAGCGTGCAATTTCCTTGCGGCGCTGGGCCGAATACCTGAACGAACGGGCCGACCGTCTGAAGCGTCGGGCTGATGAACTGAAACGGGAGGCCGGAGAGTGACCCAGCACATTACTGGCCGCCCTATCGCATCAATGCGATCAATACTTGCCGATGCTGTCGAGATGGCGGGCGGCCAGAACGCATGGAGCCGCAAAACTGGCATCCCCCAGTCAATCGTATCCGAAACGCTGAATGAGCGGCGCGAGGTGTCGGAGAGCATCGTCAATGCGCTGGGCTACGTGACCCAGACCGTTTGCCTGCCGATGAGGGGGCAAAATCATGTCTGACCGCACATGGACCCGCGTATCCGGCGTAGACCAGAACGGCACGTATTTCGTGGGGATATTCAACGTCCGGTCCGAGCGTGAGGCGCAGGACTGGCTGTGGCTTGAAAACTGGAAGTGGATCAGGGTCCGGCTGACGGGGCTGCGCTATGAAGCGCTTGGTCCGGGCGATCGCGCATGCCCGTTCCCGGCGCGGGAGATGGCCGCATGATAACCTTCACCATCCCCAAACCCTTCCCCCTGCTCAATCACAGCATCGGCCAGAGCCGGTTTGCGCTTACTGGAATGCGTCGAAAGATGGCGCGTGCAGTCGAGAACGCGGCACTTCATCTGCGGCCCTCTGAGCCGTTCCAGCGGGCGCATGTGCTGATCGAGCGTTATTCAACCGGCACGCCGGATACAGACGGCCTGTACGGCGGCGCGAAGTTTCTGGTGGATGCCCTGACGACGCCGCGCCTCCTGAACGTCCGCACGCCGGGCGCACGGCAGCGCGTGAAGAATAGGCGTGGTCTGGGCTTCGTCGTGGATGACGCTCCCAAGCACATGACCCTTGAGGTCAGATCCGTGAAATGCCGCCTGTGTGAGCAGCGGACTGTTGTTACGATTACTGAGGTGTCGGCATGACTAAGAAATTCCCAATGCCTTTCAATACTGATATGATGCATGCCATCCTTGATGGGCGGAAAACACAGACGCGGCGGGTGATGAAGGCGCAGCCTGTGCCTTTTAAGGGCGGAGTGTATCCAGGTCACGTTGCCAAGCATGCAGCACCCTACATAGATGCTTATTGCTCAGAAAAGAAAACAGCCTCTAATCCCCGAGGCATGAGCAACGAATGGTGCTGGTGGACTAAGGACGATCGATGCGGGCCTCTTGTTGGGAAATGCCCTTATATTCCCGGTGATCTTCTGTGGGTGCGCGAAACATGGCGTACCTTGCAGAAATGGGACTGTATGGCACCCCGCCATCTGATGGATGATATCGACAATATCGATTACGCGGCGTCTGGATACATGCGGAACCCTCTTTGGGTGTGGGGTAAAAATCGCCCTTCCATGTTCATGCCGCGCTGGGCCAGCCGCCTGACCCTGCGCATCACAAACGTCCGGGCCGAGCGGTTGCAGGACATTTCTGAGTCCGATGCGATGGCTGAAGGTGCGCCACAATACTCCAGCTCAACCAAGATCAAGCGTCCGTTCAGTCCCGATTGGAAGGGGCATTACAAACGCGGTTTTCAGGCCGTGTGGGATGCCTGTTACGGGCCTGAACATTGGGACGCCAACCCGTGGGTATGGGTCTATGACTTCGAGGTCATCCGCGGGAATGTGGATGAGGTGGCGGCATGACCACAACAACATCCCCTACCCGTCTACGCAAGGCGTGGCGCGTCACGGTTGATGGCTATGACGGCGAAAATCTTTACTTCGCCCATACCGCCGGTCAGGCCCGCATGATTTGCTGGCGTCACATGGATTGCGCGCGCGGAAGGATCATCGAAATACATGCTCGTCGGTGGCGCGATAGGGACCAGGTATTGCCGGATCGCGATCCCATTGCAGACACGCTTTCCAAAGAGGAAACAGGGTGCCTGCTGCACGCTTTTGGCGTGAATGAGTATGAACCGTGGAATGCTGGATATCGCGGCCATTTCTTCACATCATCGAAAAATGAAACGATGCGGGCGCTTGTCGATAAAGGCCTGATGCATCCGGGGAAAGCGCCCTGCTGGGAAGACACGAATGTGTATTTCCATCTGACGAAATCAGGGAAGCGCGTCGCGCTTTCGCTGGCCCCTCTGTATGGCGCGAGGTGAGGCATGAGTAACGTAAAGACATGGATGCCGCTCTACATAGGCGATTACCTGGCTGATACCGCCAGTCTCTCAACGCTGCAGCATGGTGCCTACGTGCTGTTAATGATGGAGATCTGGCGCAAGGGGCCGCTACCAAACAATTCTGCCCGGCTGGCGCGCATTGCCAAGACTGACCTGCAAACGTGGCAGGAAGAGATTTGGCCGGACCTGCAGGACTTCTTCTTCCTTGAGGATGACTGCCTTGACCAGAAGCGGCTGCGCGCTGAACGGAAGAAGGCTGAGGAAATCAGTCGAAAGCGGTCTGAGGCCGCATCCAAGCGGCATGAGGTCAGAACCAGCAAAACGGATGCAAAATTCCAGCAAAATACATGCAAACCTCATGCAAATGCAGAACAAGTGCATAGCAAAAGCAATGCAAAAGCATCTGCAAATGCAGGTGCAAACGACCATGCAAAAAATATGCAATTGGATACACAATCACAATCACAATCACATATATCCTCACTACGTTCGGATATACCCCCAAGCCCCCATCGCGATGAGCGCCAGAAGCAGGCGGACGAATTCGCTGAGTTTTGGGAAGCCTATCCCCGGCGTGCCGGGAAGGACGCGGCCCGCAAGGCGCACACCAAGGCGCGGACCAGAGCGACGCAAGCCGAGATCATGCTTGGACTTTCGCGGCATGTGGATGTCTGGCCGGACCGAAAATCCGATCGGGCGCAGTTCATCCCCTATCCCGCGTCATGGCTCAACGACGGCGGCTGGCAGGATGATCCCAGCGCCTCCGCCGCCGCATCGCCAGCAACGCCGCCCCAACGCACCCAAGGCCGCCCCGCCATCTGGGACGCTGTGCCTGACTATCCGGGAGTTTGACCGTGAACCAAGTTTCGAAGATCCGGCCCGGCGTTGTCGCGGCCTACCGACCGGCTGAACCCACCATCGCGGCGCTGATCGACGCCCGACGCGGCGGCATGGCGATCCTGCCGCGCGATGTAACGCCTGCCGTTGCCAGTCAGGCACGAGCACACCTTGCCGCCGCGCGGCTGGCCATGCAGGCCGCCAGTCCGGGAATGATCATGGCGTGGCTGAAGAAGCTGTCCGGGATGGTTGCTAATGCGCCTGCGGACAAGGGGCCGTTCGCGGCATCGGTCGAAGCCGTTGTCGAAGTTTGCGGCGACCTGCCTGCCGGGGTTTGGTGTCCCGCATCGCGTCAGGCGTGGTGCCGCCAGCCTGCGGTCAATGGCCGACTGCCCGGCACGTTCTGGCCCCGCCCAGCGGAACTTTACGCGCTGCTCCGGCCCGTTGCCGACCGGATCGCCCACGAGGTCGAGGGATGCGAGGCGATCTTGGCCGTTGCCGCCCGGAAGCCCGATACGCGCCGCGCCGCGCCGACCGAGGCCGAGCGCAAGGCCGTGGCTGAAGCGATGCGGCAGGTCAGCGCGGAACGTGCCGCCCGTGAGGCCGAAGAAGCCCGCGTCCGGCGCTTTGGCGACTACATGCCCGGCAATGACGCGACCCTGCGCGGATGGGATCTGGTGCGGGCGCTGGAAGCAGACCTGCCGAAGATGTCCGGCGAGATGCGGGGCTTCACCGTGGAGCGGATTGCGGTGCTGAAACGGGCCGCTGAAGCTGCCGATGCGTTGCTCGGGTATGTGAAAAATGCCTGAAAACCGCGAAGAAAATGGTACCAATGCAGCCTCGGGGATGGTACTATCCGGCATGGATAATACCGCAGAAATCTGGCCCGAACGCTGCGGCGATGACTACCGCTCCCAGCTTGCGCCGCCGAAGGACTGGAACGTGGCTGTCACGATCTGCCAGATGCAGGCCGGGTGCGATATCGGGGAAACGGGTCGGGCTGTGCTGGCTGATATGCCCCTGAGAGCGTCGAGGATTGGCGCTGATGGCGGTGTAACCGGTTCCGAGGGAGATTGACCGTGGATGATGAGAAAGGCTCTGTGTGGGCGAATATGGAGGGCTGGTTCGGATGAGCAAATGGCAGGCCATAGCCCAGATTGCTGATACGATCGGGGCAGTCATCATAGCCGTAGGTTTTGCGGGCAGTATTGCGTGGATGGTTGTGGGGACGCGGTGATGATTGTTGAGGGTCAGGAAATAGATCCTGAAATCATTGAATGGTTCACAGGCCATGTTCTGCGCCAGAAAGAACCGTTTACGGCATGCGAAATGGAAGAAAAGGCGCGTCGGAATGGGGTGCTGGGCGTAGTTGCAGACCGCTTCGTTGACCGCATGTTTCAGAAACTGCGCAAGGCCGGGAAAATACGATTTGTTGGCGGTTATTGGTCGGTGGTGGAAGGCGCATGATCGCAGCCGCAGCAATCCTCTCCGCCACAGCCCTGATCCTGTTCGGGTGGTCGCGGAAGTGTCGGCATAAATGGGTCGAGGTAAGATCCATGCGGATGTTCGATAATCCGGACGATCTCCCGGTCGGGACCAAATACATCATGCGCTGCACGAAATGCGGGAAGATGAAGCAGGTGACGCTATGAGCCGGAAGACGTTCACGATATGCGTTTGCTGTGCAATTTGCGCCGTGCAGGGTGCGTTGATGTTCGTGCCGCCCGCATCGGCCGCAGCCGATCTTGTATCGGCATTTTGCTTTGGGATATGTGGCTTTATTGTGGGTGCCATAATCGAATGATCCGCTTCCTGAAACGCCACGTGTGGCCCTGGTCGGAGATTGAGAGGCTGACGCGCGCTCAGGATCGAATGGCAAGTAATTTTGAGCACGTGTTTGCAAAGTGGCAGCAGGCAGAATGTCTAGCTTCGTGCCTTGAAGGAGACATTCGCGATCTGAATAGGCGTCTCGCCCAATACGAACGCCCACGCGGCAAGGATGGGAGGTTCATCAAGGATGACTAACGCGCTAAAAATCGCCCTGATCTGGACCCTGTTCCTGCTCGTGATCCCGCCTGTGTCGGCTGTGTGCTGGGTGGTTGTTTGGTGGCACGGAGCATGATCCCCAGGCGCCAACGCCACCTCCAGCAGGAAATGCAGGAGCGTGGCTGGTCCGTTTCCGTCTCGCGCGGCGGACACCTGAAATGGACCCACAGTAACGGCGCAATCTATTTCTCGGCAGGAACGCCGGGTGACCGCAGGGCGGTGAAGAACGCTCGGGCGGCTATGAGGAGGTTGGAGAAGTGAGTGGAACCGTAGATTCAAAAGGATACGTGAAGGTCCCATACGAAGGTGAAGAAAAGGTGATGTATTTTATCAGGCGTAATGGGGAGTTGTATTTCAATGAGATGCTAATCGGTTCTGATAAAAGCGCGGAAAATCTTGTGCATACGGCCCGTCTTTTGGCTAAGAATATTGAACTAACGGCGCGGCGCATCGCAGAGCTCGAAACAAAGTAAATTGGAGATGCCAGTGGCCGCGACCATTGAAGCTGAGCGTGTAGCTCATATCCTGAAATCCGACCGGCGTTACAATCGCTTATGCCGGGAAATTGCAGCAGGAACCGCCACTGACCCAGGGACAGACGGACCCGCCGCATTGCGCCGCAAGATTGTGCAGGATGCAATCTCTATCGCGGGAAGCGGTGGAAAGACGCAGGCAGTGCGCCGGGTCGCGGATGAATGCGCGCTGGACCGATTTTACCATCGACCAAACAGCAGCCTGACATCGCAGCAGTATGCGGCAGGTATGCGCTTCCGGCAGGCATGGCTACGGTCGGCCCGCAGGGCGCGCGTAACGCAGACTTACGACACGCAGGAAATCGAACGCGGGGGTGATTTGAGCGGGCAGGAGAATGCCTGTTATGCGCGTGAACTGGTCTCTGAGGCGCTGGAGGTTCTGTCTTCGGCCCAGCGCCGTGCAATCGTGGCGGTTTGCGGTGAGGATGAGCGCGTGGGTATGCGCGGGAAAACGATCTGTTATGGGTTGGATAAACTGGCCGATCTATGGTTCAAAAAATAACACTTGTACTTTTTCCAGTAACGTGCATTATTTGGCTCATCATGGAATAAATGCGCCGCAACGGCACACACTTTGCACCCCATAGAGGGTGGTTTTTCGTATGCGGGCTTCCCTGTTCCATGTCCAGTTTCGGGCGGCTGACAACCTTACGGTTGTGGCACGGAGCCGATATCCCCGCCTCCCTAACCGATTGGTGCCCGTTAGTTTTATTGCCGATCGGTATGGGTAAATCCTGTCAGTCCGCAAGGCATAGGGGGTAAGGCGGGGAGTGCGACTTCATAAAAAGAGGATATAGCGATGGCGAACCTGACGGCAAAGCAGGTTCGGTTCGTTGCGGAATACCTGATCGACCTGAACGCCACGCAGGCGGCAATCCGTGCCGGATACAGCAAAAAGACCGCGGTTAAAATCGGTCATGAAAACCTGACAAAACCAGATATTCAGGCTGCGATTTCGGAAGCGCAGTTAGAACGGTCAAAGCGAACCGAGATCACGCAAGATCGGGTTCTTCAGGAACTGGCGAAACTTGGGTTCAGCGATGTCCGAAACATCTTTGGAGATGATGGCGAACTGAAAAGTCCCGCTGATATGGACCCGGCGGTCTCCGCATCGGTTGCGTCGATTGAAGTCATATTGCGCGCGGTTCCGGGTTCTCCGGGTGAAGTAGAGAAGGTCGCCAAGGTGAAGTCATGGGACAAGTTGGGCGCACTGACGCAGATCGGTCGGCATCTAGGCATGTTCAAAGACAAGCTGGAAACGACCGGAAACATCACCATGAACATCACACCGGATGACGACGATCTGTAATGGTCGCCAAACTGAACCCGGCCCAGCAGGAGGCAAACCGTCTGCTCGGCAGTCCGGCTACGCACATCCTGCTTCGTGGCGGCTCGCGGTCGGGGAAAACCTTTCTTCTGATCCGCGCTCTGGTCATCCGCGCCGCAAAAGCGCCAGGCACGCGGCACGGCATTTTTCGGCATCGCTTCAATGCGCTGAAGCATTCCATCATCGGGGACACGTTTCCCAAGGTAATGCGCCTGTGCTTCCCGGATGTGCCCTATAGCCTGAACCGCACGGACTGGTTCGTCACTTTGCCGAACGGGTCTGAAATCCTGTTCCACGGCCTCGACAGTTCCGACCGCACCGAGAAGATCCTCGGGCTTGAGTTCGCCACGGTCTACCTGAACGAGGCCAGCCAGATCGGATACGGCGCACGCAACATGCTGCTGACACGTCTGGCGCAGAAATCGGCGCTGAGCGTCAAGGAATATATCGACGCCAACCCGCCAACAACTTCGCACTGGCTCTACAGCCTGTTTGAGCGGAAGATTGAGCCGAAATCTGGCGAGCCTCTACCTGATCCTGCCGACTATGCGACGATGCAGATCAATCCGGACAGCAACCGGGCCAACCTGTCGCCTGAATACCTGAAACAACTGGAAAGCCTGCCGGAGAAGGAGCGCCAGCGGTTCCTGTTCGGCAACTATCAGACTGCTATCGAGGGCGCGCTGTGGACGCTGGACCGCATCCGGCGTGAGGCCGCGATAACGGACGCTAATCGTGCCGCCGTGCTGGCGCGCATGCGGCGCATTGTTGTGGCGGTCGATCCCTCGGGCTGTTCGGGCCCAGAGGATTATCGCTCGGATGAGATAGGGATTTCGGTGTGCGGCGTTGACGTTGACGGCAACGGCCATGTGCTGGCTGACCTATCGTGTCGCACCGGACCCGCAGGATGGGCCAAGATCGCACTGGATGCGCTGGACCTGTGGCGGGGCGACCGCATCGTGGCGGAAAAGAACTTTGGCGGCGCGATGGTCGAAAGCACGATCAGGGCAGCGCGCGCTACAGCCCCGGTTACGCTGGTCACAGCCTCGCGCGGAAAGTTCGCTCGGGCCGAGCCGGTGGCGGCGCTCTATGAGCAGGGGAAGGTCGTGCATCATGGCAGATTTCCCGATCTGGAGGATCAGCTTTGTCAGTTCTCCATGTCGGGGTTCGAGGGAGCACGTTCACCCGACCGGGCCGATGCGCTGGTCTGGGCACTGACTGACCTCATGCTGGGGCCGCCACCGGCCGCACCGGCGCGATTTGTGCCAACACGTTTCAATCTGGGCCGGTAGCGGCCACGGGGTCGTATGGACTGGTTGCAGCTAAAGAAAACCTACCCGCAGGACCAGCATTTGCCCGCGCGCGCAAATCGCCTGACCGCGCTGATGAAAGTGCGGGACTGCACGCAATATGACGCGATCCCGAACCCGTTCAGCAGTGAATATAATGGGGCGGGGGAATACATCCCGCTATCGCAGCGCAGGCCATCTGTTCGCACCAATATGTGCGCGACGGTAGTGGATGAAAGCGCATCGCTGGTGTTTGGGGAATGCCACTGGCCGACCCTGACCGCAGACAGCCCGGACGTTGCGGGCGTTATGGCTGATCTTGACCGGGAATGCGCGTTGCCCGCAGTTATGGTTGAAGCGGTTATCGCCGGGTCTGTTGGTTCATGCGCCCTTCTGGTTGAAACCGTGGATCGTGTGCCCTGCGTCTCAAAGCACGATACCCGTTTTCTCACACCTACATGGGATGCTGCGAACAACCTGACCAGTGTGACTGAGTGCTATAAGGTCAAAGGGTCCGATCTGGCTGCGAATGGCTGGCCAATTTCCGAGGATGACGGGCCAGCCATGTTCTGGTGGCGGCGTGAGTGGGGCTGCACGGAATGCCGGGTTTACATGCCACGCCTTGTATCGGAAGGCACGCCCGATCAGATAGATGCCTCACGCACCACCCAACATGGCCTCGGCTTTGTCCCGTGGATCTGGATGGCCAATCTGGCGCAGCCGGGCGTTGTGGATGGGCCGTGCACCTTCGAGCGTGCGATTGATACGGTTATTGAGTGCGATTATCTGCTGTCCCAGTCCGGACGCGGCCTGAAATACAGTTCCGATCCGAAACTGGTGATTAAGGCAGGGAAAGCCGATCCGGCAGGCGCAGACGGCGATAACGGTACAACCGGCGGTTCGGCATCGGCTCTCATCGTGCCCATGGATGGCGACGCCAAGATGTTGGAAATCAACGGGGACGCATCGGGCGCGATGCTGGCGCAATACAAAGAGTTGCGCGCCATTGTAATGGAACAGATCCATGGCAACCGGGCCAGTGCGGATAAGATCAGCGCCGCGCACTCTGGCCGCGCGATGGAGATGATGTGTCAGAGCCTCGTGTGGCTGGCCGACCGGTTGCGTCTGTCATATGGCGAATACGGGCTGTTGGCCCTGTATCGCATGATCTGCCGGTTTTCCAGCGTAGTGGCTGGCGGCATCCAGATTGGTGGCAAGGATCACGTCAATCTGCCTGATGCTGGTCTGGCGCTCCAATGGCCACCCTACTTTCCTAGCACGGACCCTGAACTTCTCCAGTTGGCACAGGGGCTGGCGACGGCTGTAGCTGGCGGATTCATGTCCAATGAGACCGCCTGCAACATCTATGCCGCCAAGGTGGGCACAGCCAGTCCGCAGGAGGAGTGGAACAAGGTTTTGGATGAATTGTCCGACCCTGTTCTGGTCGCAAAGCGGCAGGATGCCGCGAACGCCGCCAAGATTGACCGGAAGGCAGGCGCGTCAGGGCGCACAGAAACACGACAGGTCACGGCCTGACGTTCCCCCGGCTGATGCCGGATCATTCATGCAACAGAGAGTCAGATGACCGAAAACACACCGCCTGTAATCGATCCCAACACGGTGCGCGAACTCGAAAAGGCGCGTGCGGATATCAAGACGGTGCGCGCCGAACTGAACGCCGCGCGCGCTGAACGGGATGCGATCCGCACCGAGCGAGACGATGCGATCAAATCCCGTGACGGCCTTAAGGCGCAGTTCGACAAGCAGAAGTCGGACGGCGAAAAGGCTCTGGCCGACGCGAACGCCGCCGTTGAGCAGGCCAAGGCAGATGCCGAAGCCGCGACCAAGGGCGCGACGGAAAAGGCGAACGCCGCCGTTATCCGCGCCGAGGCCAAGGCCGCCGCCGTCCGTCTGGGCGCAGTCAACCCCGATGATGTGGTCAAGCTGATCGACCTCGGCACCGTCAAGATGGGCGAGGACGGGAAGATCGACGGTCTTGATGCTGTGATGGAAGCCGCAAAGGAAAGTCGTGGCTATCTGTTCACCGAACCGGCCAAGCCCGGCACAGAAACCGGAACGACCAAGACGACGCCCGCGCCCAAGGCCGGAGACCCCGAACCGTTCAACGCGGTAACGGCAGACGCGAAAGACGTGGCAGCAAATGCCGCAGCCATCGGCCTGCGCTGGCCGCCCCGCTAACCTCAAACCATACCGCCGCTGATGCGCGCGCCGCTTCCTGCTGATGCTGGGGCGAATTTCTGACATCAAGGATATAAACATGGCCATCGCCAATTTCCCCGCAGTTCTTCAGCCCGTCATTCAGCAGGGCTACCTTGCGCGCGCCTTTCAGGATTCCCTTGAATCGCGTCTCGGGTTTCGTTCCGTTGCAGACCGGATGGATTTCCCCGCCCGCATCGGCCAGACCATTACCGATACCCGGCGCGGCCTGCTGGCTCCCGCGACAACCCCGCTGAACCCCAGCAGCAACACCAATTTCGATAACGGCATGTCGCCCACGAACTGGTCGGTCGAGCAGTACACGCTGTCGATCGATCAGTATGGCAACACCATGGACCTCAACCAGGTGACCGAAGGCGTGGGTATTGCCAATCAGTTTGTGGAAAACGCGCAGGTTCTCGGCATCAATGCCCGTCAGACGCTCGACCGGCTGGCCCGCAACGCGCTGTTCGGTGGTGTTCAGAGCGGTGTCGGTGGCTACCTCGGTGGCAATACGCGCGTCACCACCACACTGACCGCTGCGGGCACCACGGTCGCGGTGGATGATATCCGCGGCTTCCAGAATATCCTGTCCGATGAGGGGCAGGTGGTTGCAGTCGGTAGCAGCAACGGGATGACGGTTACCGTTGGTGGCGACGCTTACACGCTGGTAGGTGTCGCGGCGGATGCGACCAACACCACAACCGCCCCCAACGGGATTTCCGGCACGCTGACGTTCTCCGGCAACGTGACCGTGGCAGACGGCACCGCCGGGCAGCCTGTGGTTGCCGCCACGGCCCCTCTGGTTCTGCGCCCCAACGGGCGTTCGACAACGCTTGGCCTTCTGGCTGGCGGGCAGAAGGACTCCGATGGAAACGTGGTGACTGGCGACCTTCTGACCATTCAGGCGATGCTGGCCGCCCTTTCCGCGCTGCGTGACAACAACGTGCCTACGCTGGAAGGTGGCGTCTATCACTGCTACCTCGACAATGCGCAGCTTCTGGGCCTGTTCCGCGATGACGACTTCAAGCTGCTGTATCGTGGTCAGTATGGGTCCGATACCTACCAGACCGGCCAGATCTTCGACCTGCTGGGTATGCGCTTCATCCCCACGACAGAAGCGCCGCAGCAGGCGTCTCTGGGGGCAGGGGCCATCCACCGCGCCATCATCTGCGGTCAGGGAGCGCTGATCGAGGGCGACTATGCGAATATGGGGAACCACTATGCCAGCATGCTGGATGGCGGCGAACTGACGCATGTGGACGATGTGTGCATGATCACCCGCCCGGCGCTGGATCGTCTGGCGCAGATCATCGCGCAGTCGTGGTCGTGGATTGGCGGATTTGCGCTGCCCACCGACCTGACGGCTGATACCACGATCATCCCGACCGCGACCAACAGTTACCTGAAGCGCGGCGTGGTGATCGAAAGTCTTGGCGCCAGCGCGTAATGGCGCGGCCTCGCAAGGTGCAGGGGGAGGGGGCTGGCGAAATCGCCGCCCCCGTCCGCCTCGCGCGGGACCACGGATATATCGAGACTCGTTTCAACCGAGGTCGGTATCACTGGGCTGCTGGTGAGATCATTACCAACCCCGCGGAAATCGCCCACTTACGCGAACGCGGAGCGGAGATGGAGCCGGTCGAATGTCTGGAACAACCGTAGTTGACACGCCCCTGACCGACGACGAACTGGTACAATGCCGTCGATATATGGGCTATCCCGCCATGGGCGGCATCAACAGCGGCCAGCAGTCGTGGCGGTTCTTTCAGGTCTATGGCTTCAACGAATGGCGCATGCGCAATCTTGCGCCGGACGAATGCGTGCAGGCCCGCACCTTCCTGACCCAGTGCCAGACATTGGAGACCGCCATCATGGGCGCGTCGGACAATCTTGACACGGATCAGGCCGCCGTGTGGCATCACAACCGTTCTGAGGTTCAGGACCGGTTCGGTCTCTACAACCGGTGGCGCAAACAGTTGTGCGCGTTTCTGGGCGTGCCGCCCGGCCCCGGACTACGCCCCGCCAATCGCATTACAATATAGGAGGCAGCATGTTCGCTGTTGACAGTAACCGCCCACGCCCCACGCGACTATGGGCGCAGGTGAGGGTTGGCGTAATCGTCGCTATCAAATGTGCCCTTGCGCGTCAGCCCCAGCCATTCGGGCCGGATGCCGGGCGCGTGGTCGAGGTTACGGGCACCGATGCGCAGATCGGGTATATGGTTGATCGCATGGGAAACGTCACCCCGCGCGAGCGCCGGACCGGTCCGATACCTGATGGTCAGCCCGCGTATCTTGAAGGGCCGCCGGTTCCTGCCCCCATGTCCGGGCCGCTTTCCGTCGCTCTGACATCGGCGGGGATCGTTCCCACCAAAGATCCAGACCACATCGCAAACTGGCCGCAGAACAAGGCAAAGAAACAGGAGGATGCCAATGGCAGCCCTGAGCACCCGCAGGCGTAACGCCCTGCCGAAGTCTGCTTTCGGCCTTCCCGGGTCGCGGCGGTTCCCGATGCCCGATCGCGCCCATGCGATTAACGCGAAAGCCCGCGCGGCCCAGCAGGTGAAGGCGGGTAACCTGTCCAAATCCTCGCAGGCGAAAATCAACGCCAAGGCCAACAGCATCATCCGGCGGAAGAAGTAAATGGCACGTCCCGCAAGGCGCATGACCATGGCGCAGTATCTCAAATCGCACACCGACCGGAAGGAGGACGGCCAGAACGCCGCCTTGGTAGGTATGACCACAGCGGCATTCAAAAAGACCCAGCAGGCCAAAGCCATTGACCGGCAGATGGTCTCGCTAATGAACCGCACATCCACCAAAGGGCGGCGTCACTAATGTATCAGGCCCTTGTCCAGCAGAAGGTTGCAAAAGGCTATGCCAAGGCCGCCCTGCGGCTGGGGGCCACGACCACGCAATACCGTCCGGCATCGGTAACCGCGCCGATGGAGACCGTCCACGCGACGTTTCTGGCCGCGTTCAACGATGACAAGGCGTTCGGGTTTGCCAGGCCAGCCCTGTGGGGGAAACCTGCCGTATTCGGCCTGTTCGATACCACGGACGTGCAATCGGGCGACCTGCTGACCTGCGCAGGTGAAAATTATTTTGTGGCACGCCTTGAGCCATTCCGGCCACCGCTGTGCATGCTGTGTAATCGGGTCGTGTCTATCGCGGGGCAGGCAGGACAGGGCAGCACCAATGGAGATGGCGCGGTCTGCACGGATGTTGGCGCATCGGACAGTTACGGCACGGCAGGCAACACAACCAACCAGACTACGCTGATAAAGGGATGGCCGGCCTTTATCCAGATCAAGGGGAAAGGCATTCCGACCGGAGATGGCATTCCCGGTTCGATCAAGGCGGCGGATTACGAGATGCTGTTGCCGGTCATGCCCGGATTTGTGCCCACCATAGAGATGGCGGTCACGACCGATCTGGGCACGACCTACACCCTGACCGCAGTGGAGCCTAGCCAATACGGCAATCGCTGCCTGATGAACGTGAGGCAGGTATAATGGCTGATATCGTCTCAATCTCTCGCGCCATCGTGGCGCAGATGGCGGCCATCGCCTACCCGAACGGGAAAGGAAATCCGTCCGTAACGGGCAGGCCAACCAAAATATTCCGTGGCTGGATCACGCAGGCCGATTACACGGGCGCGGACTGCGCGCTGGGGAACGGTGTCGATTTTATCACTGTCATGGACCTGCAAGGCGGCTGGCGTCGAATTGATGAACCACTTGGCCGACCGTGGCGGCAGGAGGACACAATCCCAGCCACCGTGTCAGTCACGACCAAGGGGAACGTGGCCACAATCGCGCTACAGGATGATGCAACGCCTGCGGGTATCGTTGGTCTACGCATCCGCTCCGATGATGTAGCCATCCCGGACCGTGCCGTTGCGGCTTATGCGGTGCAGGCGACCGATACCGTGGCTACCATCGCGGCCGCGCTGGCTGAACAGATATCCGGCGCTACGTCCAGAGGCGCGACCGTCAACGTGCCGGACGCATCCAGCCTGACCGGCGCGGCGGGCGGTTATGCCCCGGCAGTCCGCACCGCGCGCAGGCAGCAACAGTTGTTTCAGGTCACAGTCTGGTCTGCTACGCCGGATGCCCGTGATGCGCTGGGGACGGCCATCGAAAACGGCATGGCTTTCATTGACTGGCTGATGGATGCCAACGGCTCGACCTTCCAGATCGAGGCTAGAGGCGACTGGAACAATGATGCCGCCCAGAACAGCGGAATTTTCATGCGCCCGTTCCGGTTCATCGCCACCTACGACACCGACATGCGTGAGAACATGGCTCAGATGCTTTTTGGCGCTGAGGTGTTCAGCCTGCCGGGCAGCCATACCATCACCGCAGGAGACGGCCCGCTTCTGGCCACGTCCTGACCCTTCCGCAAGGACATTCAATGACGACCTCACCCCAGACCGCAGCCCCGGCTGTTGTGGCGACCCAGACGGCTGGCCAGCCCGCAGCGGCGCCGACTGTCGGCTATGTCGTGACCCTTCCGGGCTACGGCTACCCGATGGGAACCCAGATTACGGACGCCGCCACCGTCGCGAAGCTGCAAGCCAATGGCACTCTTGGCCGCTTCACCGTCCGCGTGCCGCTCAAGCAGGAGAAGTAACATATGACCCGTCTATATCAGGCAGGCGACCTGAACACGAACAGCCTGATCGTGCCTGATCTGTATGTGCAGATCCAGAAGCCCGCCACGCTGGCGCTGAACGGCGTTTCAAGCGGTCGTATCGGTCTGGTCGGCACAGCCGCATGGGGACCGCTCAACACGCCTGTCATCGTCGGGTCCATGGGGGACAGTCTCGCCGCTTTTGGTGCAAAGCAGGCTCTGGCTACCGATATCGGCACGGCAGTCAATATCGCCATCCTCCAGGGCGCTACCGATTTCCGGTGCGTGCGCGTGTCTGATGGGACGGATGCCGCCGCAACCGGCACGATGGCTGGCGTTACCCTTACGGCGAAATACACAGGCAGCGCAGGCAACGCGATTACGGCCACGCTGACGCAGGGCACCATCGTCACCACGAAATACACGCTGACGACAAGTCATAGTGTGCTTGGTAGCCGCTCCTATACCGGCACAACGTGGACGGCCATTGCCGCTGCCATCGCCGCAGATACGTCCGCTCTGGTCGTGGCGACGGCTCCCTCTACGGTTCCTGATCTGGCTGCCGGGTCCGTCACGCTGTCCGGGGGGGCGGATGGGGGGACACCCACCACGGCGGAATTCATCGGCGCGGACGGCACGACACGGACGGGGATGTATGCCCTGCGCGGGCAGGGATGCGCGCTTGGTGTTCTGTCCGGCCTGACTGACAACACCGCATGGACCACGATGGGGACATTCGGACAGCAGGAGGGGCTTTATATGATCGCCTGCGGTCCGTCCGGGGACACCATCACGAATGCTGTGACCCAGAAGGATACGGCGGGGCTGGACAATTATGCCGTCAAGCTGATGTTCGGCGACTGGCTGTGGTGGGACGATGATACCAACGGCGTTATGCTGGTGCCCCCACAGGCGTTTGTGGCCGGTCTGTTTGGCGGCCTGTCACCCGAACAGTCCAGCCTGAACAAGCAGCTTTCGGGCGTGATCGGCAGCCAGAAGGCCGGGCTTGTATCGAGCGGGACGACCCAGACATATTCCGACGCGGAACTGGGTGCGCTGTTCGAGGCCGGGCTTGACGTAATCTGCAACCCGGCCCCGGGCGGCAGTTACTGGGCAGTCCGGGGTGGCATCAACACATCGTCCGATGATGCGACGCTGGATGACAGCTATACCCGCATGACGAACTACATTGCCGAGACGATCAACTCCGGCATGGGCGCGTTTGTGGGCGATGTCATCAACGATACACTGTTTGGCGATATCCGCGCCGTACTGCTGGGCACACTGTCCAATATGGTAAGCGCGGGCATTCTTGGATCGAGCACCGCGTATGCCGTGGTGTGCGACAGCACCAACAACCCGCAGTCGCGCACGGCGCTGGGGTATGTCCGCGCGGACGTGCAGGTGCAGTATCAGGGCATCAACCGTTTCTTCGTGGTCAATCTTCAGGGCGGCTCCAGCGTGGTGGTCAGCACGACCACGACCACAGCTTCCTGATCCCGATTTGCTTCACCAGCCGCCTTCACGGGCGGCTTTTTTCTTGGAGGATTGAATGGCAAGCAAGCTGTTCAATGTGGGCCGCGACTGCCGGGTGGTCCTTGTTTACAATGGCAGTCGTATTGACCTGCCCACCGTCACGGGATTCCAGTCCCAGCAGCAGACCACACAACTCACGTCCAAGCCGCTGAACGACGAGCCGGTGTTCTACGATGTGCCAAACGGCTGGCGTGGGACATTTACCGTCCAGCGGGATGGGAGCGCCCTTGACGACCTGATGATTGCCATAGAGGCGGAGTTCTGGAGCGCAGGGACCATGCTTCTTGGCACGATCTACCAGTATGTGACCGAAGTAGACGGCACGCAGAGCACATACGAATACGTGGGCGCATCCCTGCGCCAGCCCGAAGCTGGCAATTTCCAGTCGGAAAACATTGTCAGCCAGCGCCTTGAGTTCACCGCACGCCGCAGGAATAAAATCTCATGAGTGAATATGTAACCGACACCAAGGGGCGCAAGATCGAGGTCAGGGAAGTGGTGGGAAGCGCCCTCGCACGCATGACCCGTATTGCCGGAGACGCATGGGGAGAAAACGCATGGACCACGGGCACTCTGTCCCGTGCCGCCGTGCAGGCAATTGACGGCGTGCCCGCGCCGCCCGCGCCCCAGAATATTGGCCAGATGGACGGTCTGTGGGACAGCGTTGATGCTGATGCCGCATCTGCTGCATTGAAGTGGCTGATCGAAAAGCAGGAGGCGCTGGTGGATGAGGCAAAAAACTCTTCCGCACCTCAGGCTTCCAGCAACGCTGCTGGCTCGTAAAGAATGGGGTGCCCTACACCGTAGCGATGGAAGAAATGGGCGATGCTGAGGTGCTTGCTCATTCCGTTGCGTTCTCTGAAATGGAGGGCGGGCGGTTCAATTGGGATACGATGACGATGGAGCAATCTAATGCCTGATCTATCCCTGACCGAGTTTGCGAGCCTGTTGACCGGCATGGTTGGCGAAATTGAACATGCCGCGCATGAAGGGCTGGAGCAGGCCGCGCAGATTGTGGAACGTGAAGCCAAGGCGGAATTGGGTCATTACCAGCAGGGCGCTGGCCCCTTTGCGCCATGGGCTGAACTGGCTGACAGCACGAAGGATGATCGTGTCCGCCAAGGATACCCTGAAAATGAGCCGGGGCTGCGGTCTGGTGCGATGCGTGACGGCATACAACACGTTGTGCAAGGCCGAACGGCTCATGTCGGGTCCGACGATGACAAGTTGGTTTTTTTTGAACTGGGCGCCGTCAAGCAGCCGCCTCGCGCCGTGCTGGCCGGATCATTGATCCGAAAAACCGATGCGGTCGCGCATGCGGTTGGGCATCGCTTTGTCGGACGACTGTTTGGGGAGGGCGTGGTTGGCGGCAGCATACCCATTGCTGGGGGCGAGGACGTTGGCAGGGTTGTTTCTGAATAGGGAATAGTTTGATCAGTCCGCCTGCTCCACCTCAAGCCCCCTCGCGATCAGGCGGCGGATGGCTTCGGAGCGTGTAATGCCGTTGGCTTTGGCCCAATCAGTAACGGCCTCAATCATTTCGGCGGGGACGCGGCCAGCCAGCATCGGGTCCGTCCCGGTGGGGGGGCGTCCCTTTTTACGTATTACGTTTTTTGTTGATGCGCTCATGCGTTTCCGTATAGCGTAAAAGCAGGCCGGAAGGAAGAGGCAACTTCCAACCGGCCCTAACCATCATCAAGGGAAACACCCCCATGACGACAGCTAATGCTGCCCTTACCATGATTCCGCTTACCATGTCCTCCCGTGAAATCGCGAAGCTGACAGGCAAAAGGCATGATCATGTGGTTCGTGACATTGAGAAGATGCTCAAGGACGCTGGAGAGGGTCTCCCCAAGTTTGGGGACACCTACAAAAACCCGCAGAATGGTCAGGAATATCGCTGCTACAACCTCCCGCAGGATCTGACATACACTCTCGTTCTCGGCTACCGCACTGACCTTCGCTTGAAAGTCGTCCGCCGCTGGATGGAACTGGAAGCGCAGCAGGCCCCGGCCATCAAAGCCCCGGCCAACATGGTTGAAGCCCTGACGCTGGCGCTTGAGCAGCAGAAGGCACTTGCGGCCAAGGATCAGGAGATCGCTGAACTGGCCCCGAAGGCCGCCGGTCTGGCCATCCTCGCCGAGAAAGACGGAGAACTTGGCATCCGCGATGCGGGGCGCGAACTGAAGGTCGGGCAGAACCGCGTGCGCGACATGCTGTTTGACCGCAAGTGGGTGTGTCGTCAGGGCCGGGGTATCCGCCCGGCATCATACGGTCTTGAACACGGGTATGTGCGTCTCGTCCCGCGCCTGTATGAGGACAAGCTGACCGGGCAGGAAAAGATTTCCGATGATTTCCGCATCACGCGGAAGGGCATTGCCCGTCTGGCGGAAATCTTTGGGGTGATGGAGGCCGGTCGCATCCGCGTCCCTTTCGCCAAGCAGCCGGAGCCTGCCCCGGCGTAGCCCTGACAGAAAACCCCATCAGCGGACACCTGCCGCCAGATGAAGAGCTTCTTATCTGGATGGCGGAGTGTGAGGGGTATGAGAGGATGGTGCAGGCTGAGCCGGGCAACCATTTCGCTAGATTAAGGTCGGCCACGCTCTTTGTGCGGGTCAAGCGTCGCCCCGGCATTCACCCTCACGTCGAGCAGGCCCGGCAGGACTGGTTGCAGAGACGGCGGGTGGTGACGCTCAGGGCGCAGAAGGTAAGGGAGCGTGAGTTGATCGCGTAGGAAACAGGCCGGTCCATATCTGGATCGGCCTACATCACGGCAATGGAGGATCAAGTTTCGGTCTAAGCACTGCCAAACAACGGTCAAGGGCTTTCTTAATCCCTTTCAAGCCGGACATTCTACTTGCGATGGTTTCCGCATCACTGGTGGCTTTCATCTCAACAATACCTGTCAGGTTGGCTTCTAAAAAAGTTTTCTCAAGTAGCTTATTCTCAGGAGAATTGACGCAGTTTTGGTTATCGATGCAGTCCGTTGTTTCTGTGTGGATAATGGAAATGGGCGCATCGTTCGCGGTCGACTGAATGACACGAGGGAATTTCTCAAGATTGCTCCCATTATTGGAAAACGAAACTGTTGCGCGAGTCCCTGGCGGCAATTTGGTTGTCAGGTCGAACCCCCAATAGGTTGTAGGGGACGCCGGAGCGGGAAGGTTTAGGTCATAGACCTGTTCGTAAAATCCGAAATATCCGACTTCGTGAATATCTGGCCCGTTATCAACGCCGCACGATATTTGGCTTCCATCTGTCCAGCCATGAACGAAAAGACTGCCGTATTTTGCGTTATAATCAAACCCATCATCAGCATGGGCCATGCCGTGCATCACAATGCCAATAATCCCCATAGAAAATAAGGTTTTTACCAATTTTCTGTGTGTCATTTTTTTTAATACCAATCAGGAATTCAAATGGCAGACGTGTATCGCGTTGGCGTAGCAATCGGGATGACCGACAACGCCTCTCAGGTTCTGGGAACCTTATCCCGCAGCCTGCTGGGGGTAAACCTGCAAGCGCAGCATCTTGAAGGGGGGCTTAACCGGGCGAGAGTAGCGGCTGTTGGTTTGGCTGGCGTGATTGGTGGGGGTGCCATGCTGTCCAGCATGGGCCATTTGGTTAATGCGGGAAAGGAGTTCGTTCACCAACAGAGTCTGATGTTGCAGGCAGGTCTGTCGCATCAGGAGGTGGCGCAGGCCACCGCAACCGCGTGGCAGACTGCATCAACTGTCATCGGATCATCGGCGGAAAAAAATATCGGGCTTGTGGCCGATTTGCGCAACCAGCTTGGCACGATGCGCGAAGCAGTTGCGGCTATGCCCCAAGTTGCGCAAATGGGCGTCGTTCTCCAAAATCTAACCGGGCAAGATCAGGAGCGGGCAGGTTTCACCGCCATCCGCTTCCTTGACCAGCGCGGCTCCCTGATCGACCCCAATACGCACGAAATAAGCACTGAGCACCTGACACAGCAGATGCGACTGCTGGAGGGGATTGCTACTGGCACCCGCGGGCGCGCCGGACCGGACCAGTTGCTTGCATTTCAGCAGTATGCCCGACTGGCAGGGGCATCCCTGTCGGATCAGGGGCTGATGAACCTTGCTCCGGTTATTGCGGCATCCGGTTCAGCGTCCAGCGTTGGCACTCAACTTTCATCCTTGCAGCAGCAACTCATCGGCGGGGTCATGACCTCAGCCGGAGCGCATTGGCTGGAAAGCATGGGGCTTATGGACCGTCGCATGGTTCATGAGGGAAGAGGTGGCCACCTAACTCTCGATCCTGGCGCGCTGTCCGGTGCTTCTCAGTTGCAGAGTGACCCGGTGAGTTGGGTGCGCGATTACCTCATTCCCGCACTCAACCAGCACGGAGCAGTTTCGTCTGAGGCGCAGGCCGAAGCATTGCAAGGCAGTCACCTGCGCTCAACGGTCATTGGCCTACTGGGCGAGGTTGTGCGCAACCTACCTGCGTTTCAGCGCGATGCGGATAATATCAACCGCGCCGTGGCGGTCGATCAGTATCGCGTTGCACAAGGCACCGACCCGACGACGCGCCTGAATAGCTTTCAGACCGCTTGGCACAATCTTATGACGGCCTTGGGCGCGCCTATTGTCAACGACGCTACAGGGATGATTGGTCGCCTCACTGGTGTAATCACGCAACTGACCAACGTGGCGCAGGCTCATCCGCGCGCAGTGGCGGATATTGAACTGGGCGTGGCGGGCATTGCTGGACTGGTGGCACTGTCGGGGTCAATTGCCGTCGCAGGTGCGGCGCTCGGGCCGTTGGCATCTGGTTTGAGGTTGCTGTTTGCAGCCTTACAGCGCGCTCCGGCCGCAACGGCAGCAACATCCGGGGCTTCGGCTGCGGCCGCAGCAACTGGCACCGGATTGGCGGGAGCGACATCGGGGGCAACTGCGGTAGCCGGGGCGGCTGGGGCAACGGGCGCTGCTACCAGTCGTGCTGCAATGCTACGGCAAGGGGGTGCTATTCTGGCCACAGGGGCGCTTGCCTATGGAGCGGACCAGACTGCCCGCGATGCGCGGGCACAGATTGGATTACACGATCAGCGTGTAGCTCGTTGGAACCAGTGGGAATACGATCACACGTTTGGCATGCTGGGGGTTGATATGCGCCGTTATGCGGCGCCTGTGGCCAATGTCACCCAGCCGCTTCCGAACGTGTTGCCGCCAACCCGTTCTCCGGCCACTGCTCTCGCCGTTACGCCGCCCCCTGATGTGGGCAGGGAACGTTCTGATCAGCAGGGGGGATCTGGAATGCATGGTTCGAATGGCTGCAACACCTTTGTCTCTGTCTATCTGGACAGCAAGCAGATAGCCGCCCAGATCATGATGCGACAGCAGCGCGATGCCCAGCAGCAAATGCGCGCATCTGGCACTTCCCCAGATGTGATCCAGCACCCGCAGTTGCCGGGCAGGGCTATTGGGCGGTGATTACTGCCCGTTCCGCGTAGCCCTGCGCCCCTCGGCCTGCGCGTCCTTCTCGCACTCATACTGCCCGTATTTCGTGTTCCCGTGCCAGCGTTCATGCCGGTAATGGTAGACGCTGGATCGGGTATTGACCCACACGGGCTGGTCCCCTTTGGGGCAGACTGGTTCGGTCTGCGCACTGGATGGGGCGTAGGCGTGTCGGGGCGCAGAAGGTGAGGGAGCGTGAGTTGATCGGGTAGGAAACAGGCTGGTCCAGATATGGATCGGCCTTTCTTGTTTCCCTTCACCGGTGCCGGTATATCAAGATCATGCGCCATCTGATCCTTGCCGTATCCCTGTTTGGCACCATTCCACCGGCCTATGCCATACCATCCTGCCCCGGCGATACGGTGGTATGGCTGAACCAGCGCACGGGTGCCTATCACCTGCCGGGCGACCGCTGGTATGGGCATACGAAGAATGGTGCTTACGTGTGCGAGAAGCAGGCTGCTACAAACGGTGGTCATATGTCAGGCGTTCGTGGCACGGGTCACCCGGCGGGACAGCACAATCGTTCAGGCCGTCACGGTAATGTCGATAAAGACGGTCCGGAAGGCGATCGGCAGCCAGAGGGAACGCTGTCTACAGGGGAGATAGAAAACCCCTTCTGATTTCGGTCTTGTACTTTTTCCAGTAATGTGCATTATTTATTCCATCATGCCCTGATTTTGCCTGTCAGCCGCCCCGTTGAGGCGGCTTTTTTGTTGGATTTCCAATGTCGCTGACGCTGCTTAATGCCGAGACCGCAATCGGGTCCATCGGGCGGCTGTGGGCGTCCGCGCCGGTTACTATCGGCGGCCTGACGTTGACCGGCATGGAAGTGCCGGACCTGATCCGCGATGGTGGCACGCAGCAGGTTGCCGTGCATCGGCTGCCCGGTGGCAACAGGATCATCGATGCGGTCGGGAACGACCCGGACCGTCTGGAGCTGAGCGGGCGGTTTGTCGGCCCGACTGCCTATGAGCGCGCGCTTCTGCTGAAACAGATGCGCATTCGTGGGCAACCGGTGCAGTTTACGGGCGCGGGGCTGTCCCTGACGGTCAAGATCGTGCAGTATTCGTTCGATTATCAGCGGAAGGGGGGCGTTATCCCTTACCGGCTCGTGCTGGAGCAGCCGCCCCAGATGGCAGTGACCAGCGCGATCACATCCAGCCTATCAGCCCTGATTGGCAGTGATGCTGCCTCATCCATATCAGGCATAACCGGGGCGCTGGACGATGTTTCCACCATCGCCAGCAATATAGAAGGGCAGCTATCTACGGTTGTTGGTCAGGTGACGCCCATTGCCGATATGGTGGGTGCGGGTGGTGTGTTTGCCGGGATTCAGGACAATCTGAGTGTGGTCAATGGCCTGTCTGGTGCAGGGGTCAATCTGGCCTCGACGCCTGAGAGCGCGGCGAGCCTGCTATCTGGACTTGAGGCTTCGGGAAGCGACCTTAATACGGCCATCAGTGAAACGGGGGCGAACCTTGAAGGGATCAGCCTGACCAACGCAGCCGGGTTATCCACCCTGACGCAGAATGCAGAGCTTCATAGCACTTCCGTTACATCTGGCGGACTGGTCAACCGAGCTTATGCCAACACACTGACGGCCACGGACGGCACGCAGAACGGGCCGCTTGTCAGCGCCCAATAGGATTTTCCATGGCAGCTACGATCAAGGTCACGGCAGCAGACGTGTCGCTTTATCATGTGGCGGCCCGGCAGCTTGGTGATGCAACGCAATGGTGGCGCATTGCGCAACTGAACGGAATGGCAGACCCGGACCTGTCCGGTTTTGCAACGCCCGTTCAGCTTGTGCTGCCGACCGTGGATGCGTCCCTGAGTAGTGGTGTTCCGGGGGTGTCGGCATGAGCGAGAGTATTACGGTAACATCTTCGCGTCATCGTATCTGGCGGCTTCCACGCGCGCGGCTTCTGGTCAATGGGGTTGAGCGTACGGAAACGGGGCTGGAAGAGTTCGCGCTGACCCGGACGCGCTACAGCCGGGCGGATACGCTGGATCTGACGCTGGCGCTGGACCGGACCAAGATTCCGGCAAACGGTCTGTGGTTCGATCTGGCTGCCCCGGCGGAAGGGCAGGCGCTTGCCGATATCGACATCACCTTACAGATGCGCGACGAGGCCAAAGCGGGCGCACAGTGGACCACCATGTTTCAAGGCATCGTGGATCATGTCGAATGGTCCCCGGCGGAAACGTCCGTCCATATCCAGTGTCGGGACTATCTTGCGAAACTTCTGGACATGCGCGTTCTTGACGGCTGGATGAATATGACCGGGGCGGATGTGGTCAAGGCCATGATAACGGATGCCGGACTGACGCCGAATGTAACCATGACAGACGGCATGGTGGGGCAGTTCTGGCAGATCGAACACAAGCGCAAGTCAGCCAGCAGCCACAGCCGGTTTCAGACGGCGTTCGATCTGGCCAGTTATCTGGCAAACATGACCGGGTGCGATCTGTATGCGGACGGCAAGACAATCGTATGCGCGCCGTATCCGACTGCCAACGGGGACAACACCCAGACACTGGATTATAGCGACACCGGCCCGCTCAACCCAATCAAGATGGGAGCATCCGGCCTGCGTTTCACGCGGGATTACCAGATCGCCAAGGGTGTTATGGTTCATGTCTCATCATGGGACAGTCGCCAGCGCAGCCGGGTAGAATATTACTGGTCGGCTGAAGGTGGTTCCCCAAAAATGGCGGAGCGGACCGGAAATCTGCACAGTTTTACGTTGCCGGGCGCGCGTCTAAATCTGCTTCAGCAATATGCTGAACAGAAATACAACCAGATCGTAGCCCACGAACGCACCATTACCGGCCAGATACCCGGACGCATCACGCTGGCTCCGCGCCAGTTCATGCAGATTACCGGCACAGGCACGACATGGGATGGGACGCTGGATGTAGATGCCGTTAGCAGCCGTTTTTCTTGGTCAGGCGGATTTTCCCAGCAGATCACACTGCGTATCCGTGACGTAACGAAGGATGAAAACACCGATGGCTGATACCCGTATGATCGCTTCGGGCATTGCCAACGCGCAGGCGCAGCCGGGGTTTGGCATTGTCAGCGCGGTTGACCCGGTGAACCACGCCGTAAAGGTCATGACCCAGCCGTCCAATATCGAAAGCGGATGGCTTCCCTATGCTGCCGTGCAGGTGGGAACCCTGCGCATTACCTGTCCACCCGACATTGGAACACATGTTCTGGTGGTTCATGTGGAGGCGGATGCCGAGCATGGCGTGGCTGCCGTGCCGGTTTATGACGCCGTGGTCATGCCCCCAAGTTCCCCGGCGACCGGGATACCCGCGCAGCCGGGAGAACTGCTGATCGTAGCAGGGTGCGGTGCGCCACCTGCCGATGGCAGCACAACGCCGGGTAATGCCGCACAGAATGCGCCTTGGTGGCACATCACCAAGGACACGATATATAGCGGAGCCGGAAACGCGACCGAGACCCTGACCAGCGGCTCCAAGGCGTGGAAGGTGGGCGGCGTGAGCATGGTTCTGGACGCGAATGGACTGGACGTTACCGGCGGCCCGATCACCACCGATAAGGACATGACCGCCCAGGGCACCGTGACCGGCAAAACGGATGTGCTGGCAGCAGGAATTTCCGGCAAGGGACACACGCATAGCGGCGTGCAGCCGGGCAGCGGATCGACGGGGGCGCCTCAATGAGTGGAACGGTCATTCCCATACATAGAGCAGAAGCGCCATACAAACAGCATATGCTCGAAATGCTGGATGGTATCCGTTCTAGTGTGGAGTCTGGCGACATCATTAGTCTGATGGCACTGGCCGTTCATCCTGACCGGGAGTTCAGCAATTACAGTGCAGGAGAATTGAATACGCTGGAAACGATTGGGATGCTGGAACGGCATAAGATGTCTCTTCTGCTGAAACTATCATGAGCGCCTTATCCCACACCATAGGCGGCGATCTGGATCTGTCTGGAACCGGAAGCGTGGCGGTTGTGTCTGGTTCCGAACAGACCCGGCAGGCCCTTCTGCGGCGCCTGTGCACCAACGCGGGCGCTTACATCTGGCAGCCGGATTATGGCGCGGGCTTGCCCGGTCGTGTTGGGTCGGTCATGGACGAAAGCGCCGTTCGGTCGCTTGTGCTTGAACAGATGAACGATGAAGCAGGCGTTGACCAGTCGCAGCCCATTAACGTGACCATCACGAACCCGAAAGTAGGGGCCTATCTGCTGGCCATATCCTACACGGACGCCGCGAGCGGCACGGTTCAGGAACTGACACTGACTACCTGACGGGCGGTTCTTAGGAGCCGCCTTTTTTATTGGAGGCCCGCTTGGCCATTACCTTCCAGTCATTCAAGACGACGCTGGCCAATATGGTTGCGGCGGCGCAGGGCGCATGTCCGTCGCTACTTGACCTGAACGTAGGGTCAGCCGGTCGCGCCATGCTGGAAGCGGTTGCGGGGCTGGGATTATGGTTTCAGTTCATCGCGCTTCAGATACTGTCCCGCACGAGGCTGTCCACGTCCATCGGGGCAGATGTGGACAGCTTTGTTGAGGATTTTGGGCTGACGCGCGAACCGGGGACGGCTGCAACCGGGACGGTTACGTTCACGTCATTCACGCCAGCCAGCCAGTCCGCCACGATTGCAGTGGGCACGTCTGTCAAGACGGCTTCCAGCATTGTGTATGATGTAGTGGAGGACAGCACTAATGCGGCGTGGTCAGCGGCGGATGGTGCCTATATCCGCCCAGCGGGCACGGCGTCCATCACTGTTCCGGTCCAATGCGAGACAACAGGCACGGCGGGGAACGTCGCGGCGGGCGCGATCTGCCTTCTCGGAACGGCCATTTCAGGCATTGACACCGTTACCAACGTTGCGGCCCTGACTAATGGTAGCGACGGGGAAACGGACGCCGCCCTGCGCACGCGGTTCGTCGCGTATATCAACAGCAGGTCCAAGGCCACGGTGGCCGCTATTGAGAACGCGGTCACTGACGTATCTGCCGACCTGATCTATCAGGTGGTGGAGAATGTGGATACGTCCGGAGCGTTTCTTCCGGGCAATGTCGTTGTATATATCGATGACGGTTCTGGCGATGTAGCGGATAGCGTCATCAATGCGGTTTACACATCCGTAGATGCCGTGCGCCCGGCGGCGGTGTCCATTCAGGTTGTAAGGCCCAATGTGGTGCGCCCTGCGGTGACCATGACGGTTACTGTAGACAGCACGGGCGATCTAGACACTATTCAGGCCACGATCAGCACTAACATTGCAACCTACCTCAACGGTCTGGCTATTGGCGATGCCGCCAGCTATTCACGCCTGATCCAGATCGCCTACGCCGCCAGCACATCCGTTACCAACGTGACCGGCGTGACGCTGGCCGGTGGCGTTGTGGACCTGCCTGCGGCAACTGGCACGGCCTACCGGGCCGGGACGGTGGATTTTGGCTGATACCACACAGAACGGCTTCGCCCTGCGCATCCGCCGCCTGCTACCGACCGGCTGGTTTCCGTCCACGCCTGCTACAGGACAGGCGGAACAGGCCCCGGTACTCAATGCCCTACTTCAGGGTTATGGAAGTGTGTTTGCATGGGTATGGGCCGTTCTGGCGGCCACCGATGCCCAGACCCGGCTGGCCACCATGACCGGCGCGTTCCTTGATATGTTCGCAGCCGACTTCTTTGGCACCATGCTGGCCCGCAACCCCGGCGAAAGTGATGATGCCTTCCGCACCCGCATCGAGGAAGCCCTGTTCCCCTCGCTCGGCACGCGGCCCGATGTGGTCAACACCATTGCCGATGAAGTGGGGCAGGCCGGGCGCGTGATCGAGCCGCGCAACGCCACCGACTGCAAGGGGTTGGGTAGCCTTGCCAGCCCTGCCGTGGGTGGCGGCTACGGCTACAATGTAGCGGCCCTGCGCTACGGTTCACGCGGCGCACCCTTTCAACTTTTTGCCCAGCTTCCCACGGGCGATACGAACCCACCCGAAACACAGACCCTGACCCGCATCGCGGCGGTCATGCCCGCGGGCACCATCGCGTGGGTGCAGGATGTGGAGATCCTTAACTGATGGACAGACAAATCGTCTACCCTGCCCAGATCCCTCTGGATAGCGACCAGCTTAACGCCCAGCGCAATGCCTATGTGGGGCTGGGTCAGTTTGCGGGCATGGCGTACGGATGGGATACCGTAGCCGCCAGCGGCTTTGCGTGTGCACCGGGAACTGGGTTGGCCGTAATCATTGCGCCGGGTTCACTGCTGGCCCCCGGCGTGGTGGATGGCACCTCCTATGGCACGTTGGCACCGGTCAGCAGCGCACTTGTGCGTCAGTATACCAGCCGTGACCCGCTGGCGCTGGAGGTACCGGGGACGGCAGCAACCTATACGGTGTATGTCACGCCCGTCACGATAGACGGTGATGCCATCGTGCTGCCGTTCTACAATGCAGCCGACCCGTCCGTAACCTATGCGGGTTCGGATAACACCGGGGCTACTGCTCCCACCGTGCGGCAGGATCTGGCGCAACTGGGGATTGGCGTATCCGTCCCCGCTGGCGCATACCCGCTGTGGACCGTGACGGTGCCCGCGGGGGCTTCGGCCATTACGGCGGATATGCTTACGCAGGCGGCGGGCGCGCCGTTTTACGACACCATCCCGCAGCTACAGGCCGCCAAGCAGGACGCGCTTGGCTTCACCCCGGTCCAGCAGGGCGGCGGCCCGGATCAAACCGGCGACAAGGTCAATCTGGGGCAGGACACCAGCCATTCGGGGATAATGCGCGTCAGTATCAATGGGAGTGATGCGGGCGGCCTGCTGTCGGGAACGTATGGCAAAAGCGCCCCCGACTACCAGATACTGGGTCTTTATTTCCAGACCAGCACGGGACGCCCCGTTGCCGTATTCAGCAACGGCACGGCGAACGTGTTCAATGGCATTGCGAACTATACCGATGTCACGGCTGAAGCGTCCGCACGTGAGGCTGCTGATACTTCCATTCAGACGAACCTTACTAATTTCCAAACCAGTCAAGCGGCGACTAATGCGGAATTTTCATCTGATATAAGTGATTGCGTCTCCGGGATATACGGCAAAGGCGCCCCCGACTATCAGATCCTTGGCCTATACCAGCAGAGCAGCACCGGACGCCCCATCGTAGTGTTCAATGACGGCACCACGACGGTTTACAAGGGCATTGCGAATTATGCCGATGTGACGACCCTGCAAACCAGTCTGGCAACATTCCAGACGCAGCAGTCTGACCAGAACAGCACGTTCTCCAGTGAAATCGCGGCACGCGTCCCCACCAACGCTACAAACGATGGGACGAACGCGCCTATCACCCTGATGAATTACTATCTGGGAACGGGTATCCCGTGGGCCTCTGCCAACGGAATCAGTTTCAGTCTTGTCCAGACAAATCCCGGAACTGGCTTTAATCAGATCAAGAACGCGACTGTTTACGGAGAGAGCAGTGCCTTAACCGTATTGGATGCGACCGGCACAACCAATACCTACGCGCCGAGTTCCAGCGGGACCATTGCAGCTTCAGGAAATATTACAGGCGGCTATTGGACAAAGACCGGTTCCATATTGCGTCAGGTTATTTTCCTTGAAAAGCTGATCGATAATCCGGTTGTGACGTTCCCCACTGCGTATTCGGCGGTTCCGTGCGTAACGTTCGGAACGTCTACCGAATATACGACGCAGAATACCGCCTTTGCGAACATTCAGCGCGACACCAGCGATAACCTTCTTCTGAGCGCCACAGGCTGCACCCTGCACATATCGCGGGGCGCGCCAGACGTTGCTGTTTCTGGAGACGGTGTGGACGTATGGATGACCATTGAAGGCCCCGTATCGTCTTGATGAAAGGAAAGAAATATGTCTGACGGCTATCAGAACTACATCCTCTATCGCACGGCAGCCTTCATGTATCAGCCGGGATATACCTACACAGAAGGGCAGACGCCCGATATTCCGGCGGCGATAATCTCATCGCCTCTGGGAACGGTTATCGGCACGTCGCAGTTGAGCGCGCTAACCGGCATCACTGTCCCTGAAGGGTTCGCCTATGCGCTGGATGCGGCGAAGGCTTACCCTGTTGGCAGCATCTATATTCCATCCACCGATTACACGCTGACCGGCGCAACCACGGCGACCGCCGGGACCGCGCTGACGCTGGACCTGACGCCGAATAACGACGGCCCGACCGGCGATGTAACCGTTACCCTGTCGGATGGGGGCGCCGGCGGGACATTTTCGTCCAGCACAGCGACGCTCAGCGGATGCACAAAGACTGTGCAGACCGTGACTTATACGCCCAAGGCTGCGGGAACAGTGACGATCAGTGCCACGAATAGCGGTAGCCTGACGAACCCGGCCAGCCTGAGCGTTACGGTCTCCGCCGCGGCCTGACGAATTCCGCAATCTGTTCCTTCCAGACCGCCGACAAGGCGGTTTTTTTATATGGAGACCGCTGTGAAAAACGCCGTAATCGGGGCCATATTCGCAATCCTGTCCCTCCCTGCGGCTTCGTATGCGACCGATGCGCGGCTGGCCTATAAAGCGACAGACGGGCAATACAAGGCCGTTATGGCTACGGCCCCGACCTGCGGGGTCAGTAGCAGTGGGACGCCTCTGGTATGCGACGCCTCGGGCACAGCTAGCACGTCTGATGCGCGGATGGCTTACAAAATGGCTAACGGGCAGTATCAGGCGGTCATCCCTACAGTTCCCGTCTGTTCCGTAGACAGTTCAGGCGTGCCCCAGATATGCGACTTCTCCAGCACACCTGACCTGTCGTCGTATCTGACCACCACCGCTGCGGCGGCCACTTACTCGCAATTGAGCGGCGGCAACAGTTACCTTGGGGAGCAGCGTTTCGCATCCGTCTATTTTGCTGATCCCGACAACAATGTCTCACGAGATGCCAAGTTCGGGGACAAGGGCATTGCGGTCTCTGGCGGCACGAAGACCGATACCCTGAGCGTTACCACAGCCGCCTACGTGCCCGATACCACGACGACAGACAGCACGACCGCCGCCCTGAACACGGAATCTGCGGCAGCGCGGTTCGTGAGCCAGACAACGGCGGCATCGACCTACGCGACGATCTCGGCGCTCAATACGCAGGTGAACAACGCCGCCGCGACGTATGAGACGATCACCGGTATGTCGAAATATGCACTTGCGACCAATGGCACGCTGACCACCCCGACGATCACGGAACCATCGATCGACGGTGGCGCGCTGACCACAGACGGCAAGGGAAACTGGATTCTGTCCGGCAATAACGGCATCCAGTTTGGTGGCGCTGAATGGCTGAACTATAACGCGACGGATGGATATATCGCGGTAAATGGGGCGCTTGAGATCACAGGTAGGGTCAACCTTCCAACGCGCACAACCGGAGACAACGGAAATTACGCGGCGTCAACAGCGTTTGTGCAGAACACGATTGGCGCCATGCAGGGGTCGGTCACGGGCGACCTGTCCGCATCGGGCAGCAGTCTGTCCCTGACGCTGGGGTCGAGCGGCCTGACGCTCACCATGGCCTACTCCGCCAGCGGCACCGGATCATTGTCGATTGTCTCCACGTCCGGCAGCATCACGCCGGTCGATATCTACGAAACGGCGGCATGGGGAACGACCTCGTTCAAGGGCTACACCCTTTACGGCGGCACCATCACCACGACCGCCACGGTGATTGACAGCACATTCTACCTCTCGTCGAACGCGTGGGGCACGTACCATATTGGCGTCGGCGGCAGCCTCTACATCGTGGATATTTTCGGGTCCGGGGCCGGTAAGCGCACGACGCTGTCGTGGCGCAAGGTTCTCTGACACCCTCACAGGATAACGCAATGCCTACCACCACAATTTATCCTGCTGAGGCCCAGCCGCAGCAGGCCGTCCCCATGCGCTGCGCCACGGTCGAGGATCTGGCGCGCGTGCGTGAGGAGATTGCTCGCGTGCGTGAGCGTCAGGCCAAGGTCGAAGGCGGCCACGACAACCTGCGCGACGGACTAAGCACCCTGTCAGTCCAGTTTTCGGAACTCAGGCGCGACCTCACGCGATCGGTCACTGACACAGCGGCCCAGACCCGCAGCGAGATCATGCAGCGCGTGGATGACATGACCGACACCGCCACGGAACGAAATGCCGAGATTTCGGGCAGGCTGGCCCGCATCGAGGGCGGCCTTAAGCTCACATCATGGATGACCATGACGTTCATTGTTCTGGCGACCGGCCTGCTGGGCTGGGGGCAGATTGGCGATGCGGCATGGTCGTTCTGCAAGCGTGCGTTTGGATATGGGCCATGACCGGCGTTTGCCTCGCGCAGTTCAAGGCGGAAATCGTCACCCCCACCCTGAACGCGATAGGGCTGGGGGGAGAAGCGGCTGTCAATCTCCTGACCGGCACGGCCCTTGCTGAAAGCGGGCTGGTGTATCTGCGCCAGATTGGCGGACCCGCGCTTGGTGCGTGGCAGATGGAGCCATTCACGGAAAGCGATATATGGGCAACCTTCCTGTCAAACGCGCGGCTGTCCGGCCTGAAAACGGCCATGCAGGCCATGCTGGCGCGGGACATGCCGCGCACTGGCCAGCTTATTACAAACTGGCGATATGCCTGCGCCATGGCCCGGTTGAAATACTACCGGTCTCCTGACCCGCTTCCCGCCGCGAATGATGCGCTGGGGCAGGCTCACACATGGAAGCGGATCTACAACACATCGCTTGGGGCGGGGGACGTAGACGCAGCACACGTTGCCCTGTTTCAGCAGGCCATTGAGGCATGACATGAATACTGCGGCAAGACTGACCGGGCTGGGAGCCGTGTTTACCGGCCTTTTAGCCTTCGTTCCCGAGCAATACGCCTTCTACGTGGCCATGTTGATCTTTGCATGCAGCGCGGTTTCGGCGGCCATCCCGCCACCTTCTGTGCATAGCCGGTGGGTGGTGGCGTATCAGATCATCACCATGATCGGCCTAAATATCGGATGGGCCGAAAATCACGCCAAGCCGAGCGTTTCGGGCGTTCGGGTTCCCCTGTCTGACAAGCCTGCGGCGAAGGAAGCCGTGCAGGCCCAAGGCATCCCCGTCCTGAACAAAAAGGGCAAGCCCGAAACCCCTACGTGACTGGCCGGACCCGGCTCGATCATCCTCATTCCCGAACCGCCCCAGAGGCGGTTTTTTCATATGGAGACGGCAGATATGCCCGATACGAACATCACCACCATCCCGGCCCTTGAAGGTCTCGTTGAAACCGCGCTGGGCAAGAAGGACTCGGCCACGACGCAGGCCGATATCGCTCTGGCAGGCAACCTGTTGCAGACGCTTCTGCCGGTCATCGTCGAGAAAGCCGCGCCGAACCTTGATCTGTCCGGCATCGACGCCGCCCTGACCAAGATCCTCACCGGCATTTCCGATCTCAAGACGGCGATCGAGACGAAGCCTGCGGCGACCGCGACCCAGACTGTCGCCACTGTTTCCTGACCGATCAACAAGGAAAACGTCATGAACCCGAACATCTCCCGTCGGTCCCTGCTGCGCGCCGGGGCCGGAACGCTGGCGGCTGGCCTGCTGGCTGCCTGCACCGTGACCAAGAGCGGAACCACCACCACCGTCACCCTGAACGTGGCCGAAGTCGTGGATTACGGAAACGCTGTCCTGTCATTTGCCAACACCGCGATTGGCCTTTCGTTCGTGTCTGCCGCAATGGGCGCCACGAATGTCGCGCTGGCGGACACGGTTATTGCTGGCCTCAAGTCTGGCCTGACCGCATTCCAGACCGCCGCCGGATCCAGCACGTCTGTCAGCTACAGCACCGCCAGCGTGAAGGCGGCTTTCGACAGCATTCTTGCCGATGTGGAGAAGGTGGACACGCTGATCATCGCCACCATCACCGGCACGGCGGCCAATCTGTCCAGCAGCGTTGCGTCCGAGGCCAAGACGGCAGCCGGGGCGGCGGAAACGCTGATCGACCTGCTCAAGGCCATGGTGGACATGTCCGGGCCGCGCCTGCGCGCCGCAGTCGCCAACCCGAATGCGGCCATCGGGCAGATCGCCATCTTTGCGGCTTCGCAGGGATGACCGCCCATACCCTCGCCGGTGCAGGACTGTTCCTGACCGGCGGCGCTTTCTTTCAGGTGATTGCCTTCGGGCTTGATGCATGGCGTGAAGCCCGGCGCGAACGGCAGATCGACGACACGCTTGGGCCTCCCGCGCCTGACCCATCGGACAATACGAAATGAAAAAGCGCTTACTCGGCTGCCGCCCGGCTGAACACCGGCCCGGCCAGCCGCATCTATCCGTCATGCGCGGTTTCTGTTCCCGGCAAGCCCCTGCGAGACTGGACCGTAGCCATATTGACCCGCGCCCCGCGATGTTGGGGAATGACGCTCTGAGGGACTGCACGGCAGCAGGCATCGGCAACCATCTTCACGCCACGGCAGCCCTGTCCGGTTTTGACGTGGCTGGTGTCACCACAGCGGCGGCCATCCGGTTTTACAGCCAGTCCACCGGCTACGTGCCGGGCAACCCGAACACGGACAACGGCGGCGTGGAGGTCGATGTGCTGACATCGGCTTCCCGCGATGGCTACGCTCTGGCAGACCAGACCCTGTATCCGTGCTGGGGGAGTGCCGATCCGTCCGACTTGAACGGCATCCGCAACATCACTGCTGGCCTGTCCGCCGCGTATCTGGGTGTGCAACTTGCGCAGGCAGATATGTGGGAAGATCAGGTCGGCAACCTGCCCCCCGTATGGGACACGGACAGTCCAGCCGACCATGGTGATCCGACACCGGGCAGCGCGGGCGGTCACTGCCCGCTGCTGTGGGATTACGCTGGCACCGCTGATACCGATCTGGTCACGCTGCTGACATGGGGAAGCAGGCAGAAGGCCACATGGCGCTGGGTCCGGTCTCGCATCATGGAAGCGCACGGTTTGGCATGGTCCCAACTGCACCCACCCGGCGGCCTGTATCCGGCAGGCGATGACTGGACCGCACTTGTCGAAGCGAATGCGTCGTATCTGCGGGGTTCGTCATGAACCGGGGCGATCAGGTAGTTTTTGTGATCGGTTGTCTAATCGGTCTTTCTGCCTGTGCGATCCATCCCAAGGAAGTCTCCACAACAATTCCGCAAGCCATGGGCGGCATACAGGAGAGTCTGGCGCGGTCCGGGGTGGTATCGGTATCGCACGCGGGCGATTGGACACCGGCTCAGGATGCGCTGTTCGTCCGTGCCGTCCGGGCGGCGCAGTGCAGTCAGGACCGGGCCGATCCGGTGGTGGGCACGATTGCGGGCGATGTGACCTTGCAGCTATCCGGCCAGTTCACGCAGGGAGGGCAATTCGATGTAGGCGCGATCACGACTGCTCCCACCTTCAGCGTTGGCGGCAACGCCAGCCGGACGCGCGGGCAGACGGTCAGCCTTCCGGTGTCTTACGCGCCCCTGTCATCCATGCCGGACGTGGAGATGGGGCGTCAGCTTGGTTATGAGGCGTCCATGTTCGCCCAGAACGATGAAGCGCGACATACCGAGGCGGCGCGACTGATTACCGACCGGGAAGAACTTCGTGGCCGCGTGCAGGCCATGATTGATACCTGGTCGTCTACGGAGTGTATCGGTCGCTCTCCCGCTCCTGCCTTCGTTGGTGGCAAGCGATGATCTGGCGATGGCTTCACCGGATGTTCTGCTTGCGGAGAGGGTGCCGGAAGTGATCGACAAGCGATTTTGATGTTAACGATCGATCGACAACGCTAACGCATTGGCATGTCGTGTTAGCAAAACCGGGTTTTCATAACAGAACGGCAGGAACCCGTTAAGGCCCTGCCGTTCTGCATTCGGTTGCTGCGGTCCGGGCTTGATACCGGCTTATAGCCAACCACCTCGCGTCTATGCGCTCCACAACCTGCTAGGGACCATAACCACATCAGGACTATGTGCGTGTCCATCCACGCAGCCGCAGCAACCATTTTGCCCCGTGTGCACCCGAGGACTTCGTGGGGCGCTACAACGCGCTCGGGCCACGCTCCCGCCAACCGTCAAGTATTCCTTGACGGTTAGAACCTAAAACTGGTGCCGTCTCTCCGGCTGTCACGGCATAAGCCTTCCGTCCTCGGCGTACTCGGCTGGAAGGGACGGGTTCCACAAAGGGTACCGCCCTACCTAAGCTTCGCACTGGTTGCAGGGTCCGGATTTGAACCGGCGGCCTCTGGTCATGAGCCAGATGAGCTACCAGACTGCTCTACCCTGCGTCAGGTGCTGCGCCACATGCGGAGGCCCCACGGAGATGGGTGTAGCGCAGCGATTACATCATAGGGCACGGCGCAACAAAGTACAAGAGATAGTTTCCTTTCGCCGTTGGCGAATTATGCCGGCACGGGCGGAAAACTGGGAAACTTATTCAATAAAAACAATGAACAGTATTCCCCGCGCAGGAAGATGATGCCATGGCCTGCCTGAATGGCGTAGGCGGCCAGTAACATGCCTTCGACCAGTTGCAGCGGATTGCCTTCCATCAGCCAGCGGTCCTTGAAGGTGCCCGGTTCCATCTCATCCGCATTGGCGATCAGGTATTTGCAGCGTTCGCTTGCGGGTTCCCTGGGCACGAAGCTCCATTTCTGCCCGGTTCCGAACCCCGCCCCCCCACGTCCGCGCAGGCGCGAGCGGGTTACGATGTCCACCACCTCGGCCGGTGCAAGGGTGCGCAGGGCCGTGCGCGTGGCCTGCCATCCCCCGGCCCGTTCATAGGCTGCGCAGTCGGGGGGACCGGCCACGGGGTCGATCATGGCGGTCAGGGGGCGCTCGGCATGGCTCATGGTGGCGGCTCCCGCAGGGTGTCGATCAGGTGGTCGAGGGTGGGCGTATCCACGTCGCCATAGAGTGTATCGTCCACCAGCATGGCGGGCGCATGGTCGCAGTGTCCCAGACACACGATGGGCAGAAAGGTGATAGCGTCATCCGCCGTGGTCTGGCCCGGCTGGATATCCAGTGTGCGGCACAGATGGGCGCATAGCCGCTCACGCCCCATGATCCAGCATGAGACACTGTCGCACAGCATGATGACATGCCGCCCCACGGGCCTGCGGAACAGCAGGTTGAAATAGGTGGCGATGCCGTCCAGATCCGCAGCGGACATGCCCAGCACATCGGCTACTTCGTTCAGGTGCGGCGTGCTGATCCACCCCACATGCGCCTGCACCAGCCGCAGGGCCGCGACACTGGCCCCGCGCGGGTGCGGTTCCGCCTGCGCAAGGGCGCGGATTTCCGCCCGCAGGTCGCCTGACAGGGGCTGTTCAGCGATCGACATCGGCCATCACGAAATCAATGCTGCCAAGGATCGCGATCAGGTCGGCGATCATGACGCCACGCCCCAGAAGCGGGATCATCTGCAGATGGGCGAAGGACGGCGTGCGGATGCGGGTGCGATAGGATGTGGTGCCGCCATCGCTGACAAGGGTATAGCAGTTCAGCCCTTTCGTGGCTTCGACGCAGGATCTGGCCTCCCCCGGCGGGATGACCGGCCCCCAAGCTGCGCCAAGGAAATGATGGATCAGGGTTTCGATGTCATGCAGCGTCCGCGCCCTGGGCGGCGGGGTGGTGAGCGGATGGTCCGCCTTGATGGGACCGGCGGGCATGTGGTCCAGACACTGGCGGATGATGCGCAGGCTCTGGCGGATTTCTTCCACATGCACGGCAATCCGGTCGTAGCAGTCGCCATTGGCGCCGGTGGGAATGTCGAATTCAAGCTGGTCGTAACAGGCATAGGGGGCCTGCCTGCGGTAATCCCATGGCAGGCCGGTGGCGCGCAGTCCCGGCCCGGTTACGCCCCATTCCACGGCTTCGGCGGTGGTATAGGCGCCCACCCCTTTCGTCCGCCCCCGGAAAACCGGGTTGCGCATGACCATCGCGTCATATTCGTCAAGGCGGCGGGGCAGGTCGTTGACGAAGGCGCGGATCAGGTCTTCCCATCCGGTGGGCAGGTCCATCGCCACCCCGCCGATGCGGAACCATGCCGGGTGCATGCGAAAACCGCAGATCGCCTCGATAATGCCGAATACGCGCTCGCGGTCGGTAAACATGTAGAATACTGGCGAAAGCTGCCCCACGTCCTGCGCCATGGTTCCGTAGAAAACCAGATGGCTGGCAATGCGGAACAACTCCGCCAGCATGACGCGGATCATCTGCGCGCGTGGCGGCGGCGTGATGCCCGCCAGCGTTTCGACCGCCATCACGTAGGGGAAATTGTTCATGACCCCGCCCAGGTAATCCACCCGGTCGGTATAGGGGATGTAGGTATGCCATGACTGGCGTTCCCCCATTTTTTCGGCCCCGCGGTGGTGGAAGCCGATATCGGGCACGGCATCGACGATGCGTTCGCCCTCAAGTTGCAGGATAATGCGAAAGACCCCGTGTACGCTGGGATGGTTGGGGCCGAGATTGAGGAACATGAAATCGCTGTGGTCGCTATGCCGCTGCATGCCCCATGCCGAGGGATCGAAACGCATGGCGTCCTGCTCGTGCCGCTCCTGTTCTTCGGTCAGGCTGTAGGGCGGCATTTCGGTGGCGCGGGCGTAATGATCCTTGCGCAGCGGGTGGTCGGTCCATGTGGGTGGTGTCAGGATGCGGCGCAGGAAAGGATGGTTTTCAAACCGGATGCCGAACAGGTCCCATATCTCGCGTTCGTACCAGTTGGCATTGGGCCACAGGTCGCTGATGGTGGGAAGCGTGGGCCTGTCCCCCAGCAGCGCCACCTTGATGCGCACTTCATCTGCGCGGGTGGCAAGCGACATGAGGTGATAGATGACCGTGAAATCCGCCGGTGGCTGGCCATCGCGGTGGGTGCGTTCGCGTTCGTCAATGGCGGTCAGGTCAAACAGCATGAGCAATGCGGGCGTGTGTTCCTTCAGCGTGGAAAGGGTGGGCCGCAGGTCGTCCGCCGTAACCCACAGCGTGCGGACGCCATCGCGCGTGGACTGGGTGGCCATCATGCCGGGCTGGTCCAGTCCGGTTATGGGGGATGCGCTCAGGACCATGGGTCAGATCCCGTCGGGCTGGCGGATGTCGCGCACGCCCTGACGGGCGGCGCGTTTTTCATCGCGCATGCTGGGGGGCGTTACAGGTTCCATGCCCTGCGGTCCCATCATCCAGCTTAACGGACGCCTGCGCGTGCCGATGGATTTCTGCAACAGCATCAGGCCCTCAAGCAGGGCTTCCGGGCGGGGCGGGCAGCCGGGAACATACACATCGACCGGCAGGAAACTGTCCACGCCCTGCACCACGCTGTAAATGTCGTACATACCGCCCGAATTGGCGCATGACCCCATGGAGATCACCCATCGGGGTTCCAGCATCTGGTCATACAGATGCTGGATGATCGGGGCCATCTTGACGAATACGGTGCCGGAAATGACAATCAGGTCCGCTTCACGCGGGGTCGCGCGCAGGACTTCGGACCCGAAACGTGCAATGTCGAACCGGCTTGTAAAGGCGGTCGCCATTTCCACGTAGCAGCAGGACAGGCCGAAATTGAGCGGCCATATCGAATTTTTCTGCCCCCACGCCACAAAATCCTGAAGCCGTCCCATGACAAGGTTCCGCCGCACCGTCTCGCTGAAGGTCGGCGTGTCGTCATGTTGCGCTGGCCGCGTGTTCCGTGGGGGCGATACGGGCGAGAGGGACCATGTCATGATACCGAAGCCTTTCCCCCGATACGTGGCAGGCGCGGCTGCGGCCCCCATTCCAGCGCACCCGCACGCCACAGATAGAGGAGGGAGGCAGCCAGAAAGGCGATAAAGAAAACCGCCGCGCCATACCCGATCCATCCGACCCGCGTCACAACGGTCGCCCATGGCAGGAGAAAGGCCGTTTCCACGTCGAATATGACGAAGAACATGGCGACCAGATAATACTGCACCGGCAGGCGCAGCCGTGCCGATCCGGTCGGCATCATGCCGGATTCAAATGGCAGGGACATGGAACGGCCCATCGCGGCCCCACGTCGCCGGGTGCCGGTCATGGCGGACAGCCCGAACAGGCACGCCAGAAGTCCCCCGATCACAACCGCATAGATGAACAGGGACCAGATTTCAGAAATATCCACCATGTCGGGCCTTCCGTCTGTACTGGTTATTTATGAACGGAGACGTCTCGATGTACTGGTATTGGGATGTATTGAATGCAGGGATGCAAATGATGACAGGTCATGCAAAATGCCGCTGTCACCTCATGATCGCTATACGTCCCCTGAACAGGGAAGTTCCGGAACGATACTGATGTGTGTAATCTTTTTTGCCGATTGGCATGAAGCCGTCGGGATTACTGATTCCGCAGCCCGAATAAATGCGATCGCATGAATGGGATTCAATACCGGTTTTATTGTTTATGGGCTGCGCTGTCCCGGTCCCGGCTGTATCGACAGATTATCAGGCAGGTTCGTGGTGAAGCCTTTTTCAGAAAGCTTCAGGCAACGCCGCCATTAAAATAATGGCGGCGTTTCATGATGTTTATTTACCGGTAATCCGTGCCGGAGTGGTTACGCACGCACGACATGCCGCTTCAGCAGCGCAAGCGCCAGAAGATAGACGACAAGCCCCCCCGTGGATAGAACGGCCGCACCAAAACCAAGCGATCCATAACTGAACTGCGCGGCCAGAAGGGCGCTGCCCAGGGATGCCCCCATGGCATTGGCGACATTGAATGCCGAGTGATTGAGGGAGGCGGCAAGTGTCTGCGCATCCCCCGCGTAATCCATAAGCCGTGTCTGCAATGCCGGCCCCAGTGCATTGACGAAACACGGGATCAGGAAAACCACCACCACAAGGGCAGGGATACTGTGCAGCACCAGCGGAAAGACCAGCATGGTCAGCGCGCTGCCTGCCAGCGCGAGGATCGCGGCAAGGGACAGGTTGCGGTCAACCACCCATGCCCCCGCATTGGCGCCCGTAAGCATGCCCGCACCCCACAGGACCATGAACACCATGGTTTCCCATTCCGGCACGCGGGTCACGTTCTGCAGGATGCTGGTCAGATAGGTATAGATGGTGAACATGCCGCCAAAACCGATGGCGGCGGTCAGCAGGGTCAGCATGACCTGTGTGTTGAACAGCGCCGTTACTTCCCGCAGCGGGGAATTGGAACGGTTGGGCCGGTCCGCCGGGATATAGCGCCATACCCCCAGAAAGGTCAGCAGACCGCACAGCGCGATGATGAAGTAGGAAATCCGCCAGCCCCAGTGATTGGCGGCGAAGGTGGAAAACGGCGCGCCGACAAGGGTGGCGATGGCAATGCCTGACAGTACGCGCCCCACGGCCCAGCCCCGGCGCGAGTGGTCGACCATGGATGCGGCGACAAGGGCGGAAATGCCAAACAGCGCCCCATGGGGCAGACCGGTGATGAAACGGGCGACCTCGATCAGGCCGGGGGTTGGCATGGCGATGCTCAGCAGATTGCCGCAGCAGAAAAGAATATAGAGCGATAGCAGCAGTTCACGCCGCGACAGGCGTGCGCCAAGTATGGTGATGAGTGGTGCGCCAAATACAACACCCAGCGCGTAGGCGGTAATCGCGTAACCGGCATCGGCGGTGGAAAGCCGGAGCGAGGATGCGAATTCGGGCAGCATGCCCATGATGGCGAACTCACCCGTTCCCACGACAAAGGTGCCAAAGGTCAGGATAAGGAAGGCGGCTGCTGCACCGTGCGGCGGGTGGACGGGCCGGGGATTGAATTCGGTCGTTGCGGTATCTGTGGTCATGTGCGGTCCGGGTCGGGCTGTCAGGCGGACAGGACGCGGGCGGCGGCCCGGGCGATGTCGATATCTTCCGCGCTGGTGGCGCCCGATACGCCAATCGCCCCGGCAATGGCGCCATCAGCCGCCTTCAGCAGCACGCCACCGCCAAAACTGGTCAGGCCGCCATTGGTGTTTTCCAGCGAATAGGCAACGCCATCGGGATGCGCGATTTTGGCAAAGGCCGCCGTGTCCATCTGGAACAGGACGGCGGTTTTCGCCTTCTTTCCGCTGACATCGATTACGCCCAGCGGTGCGCCGTCCATGCGGGCGAAGGCCACCGGCCATGCGGCTGCATCCACGACGGTTATACATACCGTCACCTTCAGTCTGGTGGCTTCGGCAAGGGCCGCGTCGATCATGGCGGAAGCGACAGAGAGTTTCATTATTGCGGACCTTCTTCATGTAAAAAAGCGCACGCTAACGGCAATGGCGGATGAGGGAATACAGATGATCGTGAAATGATGATTTATTCATCATTGCTGAACGCGGACAAGCTGCTGCTGCATCATCATCCATGCAATATCGGCCAGCTTCGCACGCGGCAGTTCGCACGCCGGGCCGGTTACGCAGATGCTTGCCAGCACTTCCCCATCTTCCCACCACGGGATGGCGACACCGTGGATACCCGCGTGATATCGTTCCAGATCAAGGGCATAACCGCGTGCGCGTACAGTGTGGATCTGTTCCACCATGGCGGGCGTGGGCGCTTCACCGGGGGCGGCGGCAAGGCGCTTGGCCATGCCGGGCACGAAGGCCAGAAAGACCAGCCCTACGGCGGAGCCTTCCAGCTTTTCCCGAAAGGGGGCACGATCGGCCTGTCCTGCCGGGCTGGTGGCATCAACGATGTCGAGATACGCGGCTTCATCGCCACCGGGCACGGCAAGCCAGACGGTCTGGCCGGTATTGCGGGCAATGGTTTCCAGAACGGGGCGCAGGCGGGTGCGGGTCGCGCTGTCATTGCCCGCGATACGCGCAAGGTTGAGGATGCGGCCACCGAGGTAATAGCGCGTATCGCCGGAGCGGCGACGGACATAGCCCAGATGGTCCAGTGTCTGCAGGATGTTATGGGCGGTGGTCTTGCCAATACCCGTAAGGGCCGCGATCTGCCGCAGGTGTGCGGCCCCACCCTGCCGGGCGATGGTTTCCAGAATGGCCGCGGCCCGTTCGACAGACTGGACCAGTTTGATATGCGTGGGCATGGGATATCCGCAACGGGCGCTTTCGGGATCGCTGACGGCGTCACGTCAGGACGGATCGCTTTGTGTGGGCGCAGATGCGCCCGTGTCAATAACCCGTTGCGCCCCGCGACGTTCCGGGGCGGACCCCTGAAAATCCGGCCACGGGCTTACCAGCCCATGCCCCCCGGTCCGCCCCAGCCACCGGGGCCACCCCACCCGCCGGAACCGTCCCAGCCATCATGGTATCCGCCGCCGCCCCGGTCATAGGCGGCGCGCGCATTGCGGTCCATGCGGGGGTTCTGGTCTGCACAGCCCGCAAGGGACGACGCAAGGCCAAGAACAAGACAGATGCCTGCGATCAGGCGCAACCCGGCCTCCTGCACCGCAGCGGGGTCATCGTATGCCCACGGCCTTGCGCAGCAGGTCATTTGCACGGCGCTGCCAGCCGGGACCGTCCGATTTCAGGCGTTCGATCACGTCCTGATCCAGCCGGATCGACACCTGCTTCTTGGTCGGCGCTTTCTGCGGGCCGCGCACGCGTCTTTCATAATCGCGCACCAGATCAGGCTGCGCGCGGGATGCGCTTGCCGCGCGGGTGAAATCCATTGCGGTCAGTTCGGGATTGTCAGGATCATCCGCAATGCCGGCATTGATACGGGCGTCCTCATCTTCCGTGGGCATGATGAAGTCAGGTTTGCGCTTCATAAAGTTTTGCCTCCCGTCGGTTGGCCTTACGCAGGCTGATGATGCGGACAATGCGGGTTTCAATGCTGTAAACCAGCACATGCAGCCGCCGCCGGATCGGGGCAATGGCGACAAGGCGGGGTTCGGTTGCGCTGTGGCTGGCGATGACCAGGGCGACATCCCATTCAAAGTCCTCAGCGGCGGTAAAGTCCACGCCATGCTTGGCGATGTTGGCTGCCCGTTTTGTGTCATCCCAATCATACCGCATCCTTATTGTATATGCGATAAAATAAGCGGAAAACAATCCTTCATCGGTGTAAACGGGATATTCCCGCGATGGGACAGGCTGGATCATGGCCCGGTCGCGTTGTGCAATTCTGGTGGTCATGTTTTTGTCAGGCAAAGATAAATCGCCGGTTTCACGGCGACGCCCATTCTTTCGGCAGACATCGTCGGATTTAATGTCCTTGCGAAAAAAACGTTAAACGGGCACAAGAAGTGCAAGGTTTGCGTAATCGGTTCGTGATTGTGAAATGGTGGTAGGCGATGGACACGGTAGCTGAAGGCGAGGGCGGGAACGTGCTCTCATTGGTGGAAGACCTTGCACTGCGTACGTCTTCGGTGCTGGAGACCCTGCGCAACAATGCGCAGGCCGTGCGGGCGGGGGACCGCAGGGAGCCGACATTCCAGATCGGTCAGGCCGCGGAACTGATCGGCCGCTCGGCTGCCGCAATAAGGGAAGCGGAAAAGGATGGCCGCCTGCCTGAACCCCGGCGTGGGGAAAACAACCGGCGCGTGGGCTATACGCTGGAACAGCTCAATGTCATGCGCGGCATTTTCGGCACCCGCCCGTGGCGTGCGCAAACGGATGCGCCCGCGGTCATAGCCGTACAGAACTTCAAGGGGGGCGTGGGGAAATCAACCGTCGCCGTGCATCTGGCGCAGTATCTTGCAATACAGGGCTATCGCGTCCTGCTGATCGACTGTGACAGCCAGGCATCCGCCACCACCCTGTTTGGCTACGTGCCGGACATGGATCTGGGGGAAGACGATACGCTTTACCCGTTCCTGCGCAATGATGAGATGGGATCGCTGGCCTACGCGCTGCGGCCGACCCATTTTGACGGCCTGTCGCTGATCCCCGCCAATCTTCGCCTGTTCCAGTCGGAATACGAACTGGCGGCGCGGATGGCGCAGGGTGATCCCGGCCTGATCGACCGGCTGACGCAGGGCATCAATTCGGTTTCCGATGCGTTTGATGTGGTCATCATGGACCCGCCACCCGCGCTGGGGGCAATCTCACTGTCCGTGCTGCGCGCGGCCAATGCGCTGATCGTGCCGGTTCCGCCGACGGTGATGGATTTTTCTTCTACCGCGGCCTTCCTTGCCATGTTGCAGGAAACATTGGTTGAGCTTGAGCGGGCGGGGCATGCGCCGAACCTGCAGCTTCTGAAATTCGTAAGCTCCCGCGTGGATGAAAACAAATCCATGCAGCGTGAACTGCTGGGGCTGATGAAATCCATTTTCGGGCACCATCTTGCCCGTTCATCACTGAAAAACTCAGCCGAGATCGATAACGCGACCGCGCGGCTCATGACCGTTTATGAACTGGATGCGCCGATTACCAGCAGATCGGTGCGGGATCGCTGCCTGACTTACCTGAACGCGGTTAATCAGGAACTGGAACTGGACATACGCGCCATGTGGCCCAGCCACCGGGAAAGCCTGCGCCGGGCGGGTGTCCTGTGATCCTGCCCGTGCCGGGGTGATTGCACCGGTGCAATCACCCCGATAGCCGCGTTCGGCGGCATTCTTCCTCTTTATTACACGCCATACCCTGATCCAGAGCATGAAGGTCGGCCACGATGTCCTCCAAGAACAAGTTATTCACCGATGGTCTAGCCGCCGCCGCCAGTGCGGGCCTGCGCGAAGACCGCAAGCCCGCCACGCGGATGGGCGGCGTGCTGGGGGACCGGCGTAACAGGCTGGCGGAAATGGCGGGCGGACTGGCCCAGACCAAGACCCATCTGTCGGTCGATCCCGCCCGTTGCCGGATGTGGGGGGAGCATAACCGCGATTACGCGGCCCTGACATATGAAAGCTGCCATGACCTGATCGAAAGCCTGAAGGCGCAGGGACATCAGGAAATGCCCGCCATCGTAAGGCGGCTGAAGGATGATCCCGATTACGAATTCGAGGTTATCTGCGGCGCGCGCCGTCATTGGGCGATTTCATGGCTGCGGGCGAATACCTATCCCGAATTCCGCTTCATCGTGGAACCGCGCGAACTGACCGATGAGCAGGCTTTCCGCATTGCCGATCTGGAAAACCGCGCCCGACAGGATCTGAGCGATTATGAACGCGCGCGGGATTACCTCAAGGGTCTGGGCCTTTATTATGGTAATGAACAGAAGGCGATGGCCGAGCGGCTGCGGGTATCGGAAAGCTGGCTGAGCCGTTATCTTGATCTCGCCCGCCTGCCTGCCGCAGTAATCGGGGCCTTTGCTTCCCCGCATGACATGCGGATCAAGCATGTCATGAAGCTCAAGCCCCTGCTGAAAAATATCGACACCCGCAGGCGCGTGCTGGATGCGGCGGCAAAGATGGCGGATATGCGCAAGCGTGATCATTCCTACCTGACCGAAGCGCCCGCCGTGGTAAGGGAATTGCAGAAGGCCGCGGAAAAACCGGAACCCGCCCCCCGCAGGGCTGCCGGGGCATCGACCATAGAACGTCCATCCGATGGCAGGACTGTCGTGACGATAAACCGGCGTTCGGGAAAATCCCTTGCCGTAACCTTCCATCTTGCGGACCTGAAAAGCCGGGCGCAGGGGCATGAGGCCCTCAACCTGCTTCTGGATCAGTACTGGCCTGAAGGGCAGGAGGACTGATCCTGCCCCCCTCCATGATGCGGCATGGCCGTCTTGTATGATTTTATTTCAGAGCGATAGAGATCTTGCCTGTCCAGCACAAAACAGCCGTCATTATTGTAAATGAAAAATGCGGCGGGCACAGCCGGACCCGTATCGCCCATTTCGCGCAGTGCCTGCGTGGCGCCGGGTTTGTGGTCGATATCGTCCCTACCGCTTTCCGGGGCCACGCAACCGCGCTTGCCCGCAAAGCGGTCCATGACCAGAAATACACGCATATCGTAGCAGCCGGGGGTGACGGCACCATTGCCGAAATCGCCGAAGGGATGGCCGGGTCCGACTGTATCCTTGGCATCCTGCCGCTGGGTACGGCCAATGTGCTGGCCCATGAACTGGGTATTCCATCGGATGATGCCGCCAGTGCAGGCGTAATGGCGCGGGGAAACAGCAGGGTCATCTGGCCCGGCCACCTGCAATCCGATGGCTGGAACGGGCTGTTCATCCAGATGGCGGGGATCGGGTTCGACGCGCATGTGGTACATGCCGTGTCGACGCGACTGAAAAGCGCGTTAGGCCAGTTCGCCTATGTTCTGAATACCGTGCGATCATTATGGCGGTACGGATTTGAACCGCTGCATGTCTTGCTGGACGGCGTGGAATATGATGCCGTTTCCGTCATCGTGTCGAAGGGTTCTCTCTATGCCGGGAAATACGTCCTGACACGGGATTCCATGCTGGCGGAGAAACGCTTCTCGGTCGTGCTGTTCCGGGCGCCCGGCATTCTGGCTACCCTGCGCGCCAGCCTGTCCCTGCTGCGTGGCAATCTGGCACGGCAGCGGGATGTAGAAATACATACCGCGCGGTGCATCGAAATCCGCACACCACCGGGCATACCGGTGCAGAGCGACGGGGATGCTCGCCAGTTCACACCCGTCCGGATCGACATAGCCGAACGTCCCATCCGTATCGTTTCGGCCTGAAATGTAATAAAAGTTTTTGAGTGCCGCCTTTTTTCAAAAAGCTTCACCAGAACCTTTCTTATGAAAAGCAGGTTTTTCAGACAGTCTGTTTTTCCGGCAGCATTGCCATTCCGCGACCATTACACCTTATCGCAGGCCGGGGCTTGCCTTGCGCCCGATTGATGTGGAATGCCCTATGCAGGGTATCCAGAGGTGTTCGGTATGTTACGCAGATCAGTCCGGGTGTGTGCGGTTATGGGGTGCCTGGCTGTCAGCATGCCCTGCGCGGCATCAGCCCAGGAAGATCCGTGCCCGCAGTTCGGCGCGCAGGGGCACCTGCCCGCGCTGGTTGCCCCCGGACTGCTGCCACGCACGACCCTGCTGTGCAATGCGGATTATGCTGCCCTCAATTCCGGTCTGGTGCATGAACCGCTATGGTCGGCGGAATATCTGACCCGGCGGGAAATCATGCGGGCCAGCCAGTTGGGCCGCGTAACCGACCGGCCCCATGCCGACCCGCGCCTGCCGCCGGGCGATGGGGCCGACCCTGCCGATTACAGGCGTTCGGGCTATGCCCGTGGCCGCATGACACCGGCGTCGGAAGCACCCGACATGGCGGGACGCGATCAGGCGTTTTCACTGGCCAATGTCGTGCCACAGACACCCGAACTGAATAAGGGGATATGGAGCGATGTGGAACGGGCGGTGCGGAAACTGGCGTTGCAGGAAGGCGCGCTCTATGTCGTGACCGGACCGGCCTTTTACGGCAGCACGCAGGGGATCGGGCATCATGTTGTGGTGCCTTCCTCCACATGGAAAGCGGTGTATGACCCCATGGTCAACGCAGCCGGTGTCTATGTCTGCAAGAACACGGAAAACCCGACCTGCACGGTTGTCAATGTGGCGACGCTGATCCGCGCGGTCGGGGTCGATCCTTTTCCGGCCCTGCCGGATACGCTGAAAGAGACGCTGCTGGCATTACCGGACCCCGAGGACAGTTCCCGACAGCCATAGTAACGCGCGGGTATTCCCCGCCCGGTCCCGGTTACAGGTCCAGTGTCAGCGACGGGCTGCGGCTGCGTGAACAGCATAGCGCAATACTGCGCCCCTGTTCTTCCGCGGTCAGGACCATATCACGGTGATCGCCTTCCCCGGCGACAAGCGGCACGACACAGGCACCGCACATACCCTGCTCACACGACAGGTCCACATCCACCCCGGCGGCAAGCAGGGCGGCGGCAATGCTCTGTCCCGCCGGTACGTTCACCGTCTGCCCCGATCGCGCCAGCACGACATCAAACGCCCGATCGGACAGGGCGTGGGTTGTTTCGGTCGGGCGGAAATATTCGGTATGGACCTGATCCGCCTGCCAGCCTGCGGCGACGGCATGGGAAAAAACAGCGTTCATGAATCCGTCCGGCCCACACAGCATGATGGCGGTGTCAGGCGATGGTGTGTCCAGTACATCCGGGTACCCGTTTTTCAGGCTTCGGCTGAACTGGACGCGGGGCGCATACGGACCTTGGCGTAGCATGTCCCCAAACGGCGCGCGCCCGGGATCACGCGTATAATAATGAAGCTGCCAGTCAGCATTCCTGCCCTGCAGATACATCATCATGGAAAGCAGGGGCGTAATGCCGATACCGCCCCCGATCAGGATATGGCGTTGCGCGTCAGGCAGCATGAACGCATTGCGGGGCGGGGAAATCCGCAGTTCCATGCCCCGCCGTATTCCCGCGCACAGGGATTCCGATCCCCCACGGGAGGCCGCTTCGCGCTTGATGCACAGTTCATACCCCGTGCGATCTTCCGCTGATCCACACAGTGAATACTGACGGATCAGGCCCGAAGGGGTCATGACATCAATATGCGCGCCGGGTTCAAAGCGTGGCAGGTCGTCCTGCCCCGCCCGGGCGACCAGACGCAGGCGCACGCAGTCGTCCCCTTCCGGCGTGACAGCATCGACAAGGACAGAAAACAGGGTGGACATGGGCATCATTCCCTTCACGCCGTGAAGAACTGGCTCAGTCCCATCGTGCGCAGGGCACGGCGATAGGCGATCGAACTGCGATCCGCCATGACATGCGCTTCAAGCGTGGGGTCCAGCGGCAGGTTCTCCGGTTTCTGGGCTTCCACCAGGGCGCGGTCCTCCTCGAAAACCCGCAGGTTGAAGTCATAGACATCCTGTAGTGGCAGGTCCTTGTCGAAGTTACGGCACATGGGCGCGAACATCCGCGTTTTACGGGCCGACACGGGTGACGCCGCGTTCATGATGACAAGGCGGCCATTATCGGGGAAATGGATTTCCAGCGTCGCGGTAAAGGGTACATGCACGCGGAAATGCCGCAGCCATTCAAAACCCGGCCGCCCCCGGTCGCTTTTGCCAATGGGATAATTGCCCACGCTGCTGCGGTATTCCGCTTCGAACCCGTCGGGCGTGATGCGGGTCTTGTAAGGGGGCACCACGGGGTTTTCAGGGTCGGCGAACGTGTCGGTATGGACAAAGGCGAAATGGGCCACGTCAATGAATCCTTCCACCTGACGGCCCGCAAAACCGGCAATATCGATCCACGGGCAGTTGATCTGCTGAAAGGCCGCGTCGTTCCAGTGCGGCATGGGGGGAATATCGGCCCCGTTCCCTTCCGGTCGCAGGCAGGTCCAGATCAGGCCATAGCGTTCCACGGCGGGATAGGTGCGCAGGTTGAGCTTTGACGGAATGGCGCTGTCGGGATGGGCGGGCACCTTCACGCAGCGGCCTTTTTCCCCAAAACGGAAACCGTGATAGGCGCAGGCAACGGTCTGCCCGTCTCCCTTGCCCATGCTTAGCGGCACGCCACGGTGGGGACACAGGTCATCGGCCACGACAATGCTGTCGCCCGCGCGATAGACCACCAGCGGCGCATCCAGCAGGGTCACGCCCAGCGGCCTGTCACCCAGTTCGCGCACAAGGGCGACCGGATGCCAGCAGCGCGCAAGGATGCTCCAGTCATCCACTTCAAACGTCATGGTGCGGGGCAGGGGGTGGATGTCCGCCGGGCGGGCGCAGGCTGCTGTGGTCATGATGGTCCTCCTGAACGGGCCGGAAGCGGTCCGGGGTCTTCGGAAAGATCATTTCACATGCGGTGCGCTCTCAGATATATCATAATTGATCCTTTCCCATTCTCGAAATGAGAACACATGCAGCCTTTTTCCCGTTTTCTGGTCTATTTTCTGGCTGTTGCGCGGCATAAATCCATACGCAAGGCGGCAGAGGAACTGCATATCGCGGGTTCGGCCATCAACCGGCACATCCTGCTGGGTGAAAAACAGCTCCAGACCCCGTTATTTGAACGCCTGCCCACCGGCATGCGCCTGACCGCGGCGGGGGAACTGCTGTATGGATGCGCCAGACGCTGGGTTAAGGATCTGGATGACCTGAAGCGCGAAATCGATGACCTGAAGGGCATACGCCGTGGTCAGGTTGACCTGCTGGCGCCCGAAGCCCTGTCGCGTGCTTTCCTGCCCGAACTGGTCAGCCGCATAAAACGCACGCATCCCGGTGTCGTGCTGAATGTGAATATCCGCGACAATAAAAGTATTCACCACACCCTGCTGTCAGGCGAAGGCGATCTTGCGCTGGTACTGGACCCGGAGGAAATGCGTGATCTGGTTGTGGTCCGGCGGCTGTCCTTTCCGCTCGGCTTTGCCTGCCGTTCCGACCATCCGCTGGCGCAGCATGATGCCGTCCGGCTGACGCAGTGCGCGGACCATGCCATGATCGTGCCGGAACAGCCGCTGGCGCTGGCATCCGTATTTGCCCGGCTGATGGCGGCGGGACGCATGGCCCCGTCCGTCGCGGCACGGGCGAACAATGTGCAGATGATCATTTCCCTTGTCATGGCGGGAACGGGTATCTGTCTGCTCAGTTATCTGGATGTGATGTCCGAAGTGATGCGGGGGGATCTGGCTTTTGTCCCGCTGATCGGGGCCAGCGTGCCGGATCTTACGCTGGCGCTGGTGCATGACCGCACGCGGCAGCTTTCGCGCACCACCCGGATGGTGGAGGATATTATTGGGGAAATCATGGCCGGGCAGAGTGCCTGAGCAGGCATGATCCAAAAAAAGACGACTGGTCTAATTTTTATCTGGACACGCCATCAGGCACCCCATATATACACTCCCATGAAGATCGCAGAGAAACATCGCGCCGCCCGGCAGCATATTCTGGAAACGGCCAGACCGCTTATCGGCCAGCGTGGTTTCTCCGCCGTCGGTCTGGCGCAGATACTGGATGTCGCGGGTATTCCCAAGGGGTCATTCTACCACTACTTCGAATCAAAGGAAGCATTCGGGGAAGAACTCCTGCGGACCTATATCGAGGAATATCTGATCAAAATGAACGATATCCTTGATAATGGGGAAGGGAACGCAGCGCAGCGTATCACGCGTTACTGCCAGTTCTGGCGCGATACCCATATTGATGGCCAGATCGGGAACAAATGCCTGATCGTGAAGCTGGCGGCCGAAGTATCCGACCTGTCCGAACGGATGCGCACGATACTGGAGATCGGAACCCGTTCCGTGATCGAACGGATCGCAAGGGTCATTGCCGCCGGACAGGAAGAAGGGTCGATTGGCAACACGCAGTCGGCCCCGATGCTGGCGGCGGCCCTTTACCAGTTATGGCTGGGTTCGACGCTGATGGTGAAGATCACCCGCAGTTCCCCGCCGTTTGACCATGCCTGGGAGGCAAGCAGGCGGCTTCTGGAAATCTAGTTTCAGGGTGGGGCAGGGCGTCCTGTTTCACGAATTTAATAAGTGACCGGTCTAATAGAGACGACCGGTCTAGTAGGTGCAAGAATGCTGAATTTTGAATTCTACAACCCCACGCGGGTCCTCTTTGGCAAAGGCATGATTGCCCGCCTTGATGAACAGCTTTCGCCCGAAGCACGCGTACTTGTGCTGTATGGTGGCGCCAGCGCCGAACGCAGCGGGACGCTGGCCGAAGTGCGCGCAGCCCTTGGCAACCGTACTGTCCGTGAATTCGGCGGCATTGAAGCCAACCCCACTTACGAGACGCTGATGAAGGCCGTGGCCATGGTGCGGGCGGAAAAGCTCGACTTCCTGCTTGCCGTGGGCGGCGGTTCGGTCATGGATGGCACCAAGTTTGTCGCCGCCGCCGTGCCGTATGAAGGTGAGCCGTGGGACATTCTGGTCAGCAAGGGCGAGGCCGCAAAAAAGGCGCTGCCGCTGGGCACGGTCGTCACCCTGCCCGCAACCGGTTCAGAAATGAACTGCCTGAGCGTGATTTCGCGCCAGTCCACCGGTGACAAGCTGCTGTTTTCCAATCCGCTGGTCTATCCGCGCTTTTCCGTGCTGGACCCGATGCGCACAATGAGCCTGCCGATGAAGCAGGTCATCAACGGTGTCGTGGACTCTTTCGTCCATGTGATGGAACAGTACATGACCTATCCGGTCGATGGCATGGCGCAGGACCGCTTTTCCGAAGGGCTGCTGTCCAGTCTGGTCGAAATCGGGCCGCGCATCGTGGCGACACCGGATGATTATGACCTGCGCTCCAACCTCATGTGGGTGGCGACCCTCGCCCTGAACGGCCTGATTGGCGCGGGCGTGCCGCATGACTGGACGACGCATATGATCGGCCATGAAATCACGGCGAAATACCACATCGACCATGCCCGTACGCTGGCCATGGTGTTCCCGGCGCTGCTGCGGGTGCGGCGCACGGAAAAGCGCGCCAGGCTGCTGCAGTATGCCGCGCGGGTATGGAACCTGACCGAAGGCACGGAAGACGAGCGGATTGACGCCATCATCCGTAAGACCGAGGAATTCTTCGAAGGTCTGGGCGTGCCGACCCGCCTGTCCGCCTATGACATCGGGGCCGAAGGCATCAACGATCTGGTCAGGCAGCTTGAAGACCACGGCATGACCCATCTGGGCGAAAATGGCGATGTCACGCTGGATGTCAGCCGCAAAATCCTCGAAGCCGCAGCCTGACCTGCTGCGCCGGTTCCCGCTGCCGGGATGCACAACCCTGTCGTCCCGGCATCCATAAGTTGAAAAGAAACGAGGCTTAAAATGGCGTACGCCACAACCAATCCCTATACCAACGAAGTCGTTGCAACCTTTCCCGATGCAACGGATGCGGAAGTACAGACCGCACTGGCACAGGCGCATGCCGCGTTTGAAAGCTGGCGCGATACATCCTTTGCCGATCGTGCAAAGGTCATGAACGCGGCGGCTGCCATCCTGCGCCGTGACATTGATAAATATGCCCGCCTCGGCACGCTGGAAATGGGCAAGCTGTTCGAGGAGTCAAAGAAGGAAGTCATTCTTTCCGCCGAGATTTTCGAATATTACGCAAACCATGCCGAAGAACTGCTGAAGCCCGAGATCCTGCCTGTGGCGGACGCGGCGGAAGGCAGGGCCACGCTGGTGCATGAACCGCTTGGCATCGTGCTGGCGATCGAGCCGTGGAACTTCCCATTCTATCAGGTGGTGCGCATTATCGCGCCGCAGCTTTCGGCCGGTAATGCCGTGCTGCTCAAGCATGCGTCCAACCTGCCGCAATGCGCCGCTGCTTTTGATACGCTGATGGCGGAAGCCGGACTGCCCGCGGGCCTGTTCCGTAACCTGTATGCGGCGCGTCCGCACACCGCCATGATCCTGAACGACCCCCGCGTGTGCGGTATCGCACTGACCGGTTCGGAAGGGGCGGGCACGGTTATTGCCGGTATTGCAGGCAAGGCGCTGAAGAAGGCGACGATGGAACTGGGCGGCGCGGACGCCTTCATCGTGCTGGATGACGCCGATGTGGAAAAGGCAGCCCGCTGGGCGGTGATCGGCCGGCACTGGAATGCCGGGCAGGTCTGTGTTTCCGCCAAGCGGCTGATCGTGGCTGATGCCATTTATGACCGGTTCCTTGCGCTGTATAAGGAAGGCGTTGCGGCGCTGAAGGCGGGTGATCCGATGGACCCGGCCACCACGCTTGCGCCGCTGTCATCCAAGGCGGCTGCGGATGACCTGCGCGATCAGGTGACGCGGGCGATGGATCTGGGCGCGAAGGTTGAAGTGATCGGCGCACCGGTGCCGGAGCATGGCGCTTTCTTCCAGCCGCTGCTCATGTCCAATCTGGATGAAAAGAACGAGGCACGGCACTGGGAATTCTTCGGTCCCGTCACCCAGATCTACCGTGCGAAGGACGAGGCCGACGCCATCCGCATCGCCAATGACTCCCCCTACGGTCTGGGCGGTAGCGTGTTTACGAAGGATGAAGCCCGTGGCGCCCGCGTGGCACGCGCCATCCGCACGGGCATGGTGGTCATCAACCATCCGCTGTCGCCCAAGGCAGACCTGCCCTTCGGTGGTATCAAGAACTCCGGCTATGGCCGGGAACTGATCGGCCTTGGCATCAAGGAGTTCGTCAACCACAAGCTCATTAACGTGGTGGATATCGACGCCCCGTTCTGATGCCATGACCGGACGCAGGCAATAGCTGCTCTGCGTCCATCTGGTCCTGAATGAAAAGACCCCTTGTGACGTAAGTTGCAGGGGGTTTTTACGTCATTATTCATTCGGGCGAATACATCGTGACACCGGATGGAAGAAACAGGCGGAGTATGCGATAATCCATCAATGATTACGAAAATGGAATTTCTTCTTACCTGTTTACTTGTCGGCTTTCCGGTTATTGCAAGGGCTGAGGAACAGTTTCCTGCGGATGTTACCGCCTTTGTCCGTAATGCGGAGATATGTCAGTACCTTTCTGGCGAATGGGACAGCAGCCTGCCAGAAGACCGGAAAGATGTGCTGCTGAAGGAAATGAACGCACGCTGCACGAATATCCATGTGGTGCAGGAAAAGCTTCAGCGCAAATATATCAAAAACAAGGTTATCGCATCAAAACTGAACACGTATCAGTTCTGATTATTTATAAATATATTAATAACGACAATATATAATCATTGTACATAAACAGAAGCACAACCACCATTTGATGTCCCGTGATCAGAAAGAAGTTTTTGGTGAAGCTTTTTCCAAAAAGCTTCGGAGAATGCCTTTTCTGCAAACGGACACTCCCCGGCTGCCCATTTGCCCCATACCGCAAACGGCTTTATCTATTGTCAGATCATGCAGGCCCCATGCCGGTATAAAGGAGACATAACCTGACGTATCCCCCCACTATCGTCTGGTTTCGCGAAGATTTCCGTATTGCGGATAACATGGCGCTTCTTGAGGCGGAAAAGCTGCGCAAACCGGTCCTCTGCATCGTGATTGTAGATGACGCCCATCTGCCCGGCGCTGCGGCGCGGTGGTGGCTGGATGGGGCCATCCGGTCGCTGGACGGTGCGCTGCGCAAAAGGGGCGGGACGCTGCATGTCTTTCGGGGGGCAGCGCGGGATGTTCTGATGGAAATCATCAGAAGGACCGGGGCGGATACCGTCCTGTGGAATCGCCGTTATGATCCCGGCGGGCGTGAAACGGATACCATCATCAAGTCGGAACTCCGGTCACAGGGTATCATGGCCCACAGTTTTGCGGGTGCCCTTCTGCACGAACCATGGGCCATCCGCACACGCTCGGGCGGGCAGTACAAGATTTTCACGGCGTTCTGGCGCGCGATGAAAGCATGTCCGGCCCCCTTTCCCCCTGCGCCCGCGCCTGAAAAGCTGACATTTGCGTCCCTTCCGCCCATGCCGGACGGGCTTGTCGTGCAGGGGGGAGAATACGGCCTGCTTCCCACCACCCATGACTGGACGGGCGGATTGCAGGCGATGTGGGAACCGGGGGAGGAGGCAGCGCACAGCCAGCTTGCCGATTTCATCGAAAACGATCTGGATACCTACGCAACCGCGCGGGATTTTCCCGGTCAGGAAGCCACATCCCGGCTGTCCCCCTTCCTGCGCTTTGGCCATATTACCCCGGCCCAGATATGGCAGGCGGCAACGGAACAAACATATCCCGAGCAGTTTCTTGCTGAAGTGGGATGGCGTGATTTCGCCTGGTCGCTGCTGTTCGTGACACCGGATATGGCCAACCGGAATCTACGGCCAGAATTTGACGTCATGCCCTGGCGTGACGATCCGGTCGGGCTGGCCCGGTGGCGGAAAGGCCAGACGGGCTATCCGCTGGTCGATGCCGGGATGCGGGAACTATGGCATACCGGCTGGATGCACAACCGGGTGCGCATGGTTGTTGCCTCGTTCCTTGTAAAGCATCTGCTCATCGACTGGCGACACGGGGAACGCTGGTTTGCCGACACGCTGGTCGATCATGATCCGGCCAGCAACCCGATGAACTGGCAGTGGGGCGCAGGCACGGGCGTAGATGCGGCCCCCTATTTCCGCATCATGAACCCGATCCTTCAGTCCCGGAAATTCGATCCCCACGGCGTGTATATCCGCCGCTGGGTGCCCGAACTCTCGCATCTTTCTGACGATGCCATTCATGCGCCGTGGGAAGCAGCGCTTCCCCGCGATTATCCGCCGCCAGTGGTGGACCACCGGCTTGCACGGGAACGGGCGTTAAGCGCATGGAAAATGATCTGACGCCCCGGCAGGAACGGCAGAATACGCAGGAAGTGTAGAAATGCCGCAGTTTGCCGATCCTATATCGCATTTCCATGAGGGTAAAAGACCACCTTGGTACAGTTATCCTTCTTATCGCGGAATTTCCGGTAAAGATCGGGGCCATCCTCAAGACTGGTGGTGCGATGGCTGATGACGAAAGATGGATCAATCTCCCCTTTCCGAATGCGCTCCAGCAGGGGTTGAAGATATTTCTGAACGTTCGTCTGTCCTGTCCGCAACGTCAGACCCTTGTTCATGAGGGCGCCGATCATGACCGGCCCAAGGGCACCAGCATAGACACCGGGCATTGATACAATCCCGCCCGGCCGACACCCAAGGATTGCCTGATTGAGCGCAAAGGGGCGTTCCAGCGTCGTTGCCGAAAGTACGGCCGACCCGATTTTCTGCATCATGGTATCGGCGCCATGGGCTTCCATCCCAACGGCTTCGATCACCGCATCCGGCCCCAGACCCTGCGTCATTTCCATAAGGGTCTGCTGGATGTTTCTGTCGCGGAAGTCCAGTGTTTCGGCCCCGCCAGCCCGCGCCATGGCCAGACGTTCGGGAACATCGTCTATTGCGATGACGCGCTTTGCCCCCAGCAGGAAACATGACCGGACGGCCATCTGTCCAACCGGTCCGCATCCCCATACCGCAATGGTCTTTTCGGCTTCGGGTGTAATGTCACAATATTCTGCAGCCTGATATCCGGTCGGGAAAATATCGGAAAGGAAGAGAACCTTTTCGTCATCCAGTTCCGGTGGCACGATAATCGGCCCGATATCGGCATGGGGAACCCGCAGATATTCCGCCTGACCGCCCGCGAACCCGCCGGTAATGTGGGAATAACCGAACAGCCCGGCCAGTGGATACCCGAAGGTTTCAGCCTGCTGGTGTCCGTTCGGGTTGGTGCGTTCGCAGCAGCTCCAGTTGCCCCATTTACACTGTCGGCATGCACCGCATGAGATTGTAAAGGGCACGACGATACGGTCGCCGACCGAAAGGCGGGTATTCTCCTTTCCGACTTCGACAACCTCCCCCATCGTTTCGTGACCCAGAATATCACCACACTGCATGGTCGGCATGAAACCGTCCATAAGATGCAGGTCGGAGCCACAGATGGCGCAGGCGGTTACCTTGATGATGGCGTCATGCCCGTCAAGAATGACGGGATCGGGCACGCTTTCGCATGTGATTTTGCCCTTTTTCTGCCAGGTCAGTGCTTTCATGGGACGATGTCCTGCTCTGTAGGGATAGCAGGCAGACGCATGGCGGAGTGTGTAGTTTGCCGGACGGTCTTTCTTTTTCAGATCAGGACAGGAAACAGACGGATAATGACGGGAATAAAACCGGAAGCGGGATCTGGCATCCGTCAGGGAACGGGGGGCGCGTATACCATTCCCCGTACATGTGTCAGGATGATTCAGCCGTTCGATCCGCTATTGTAACAGGTGATAACACATCATCATTGGCGGCCGATACAAGCGGTAGAGTTTCGACCGTACCGCTAAACCACGCAATATCCACGGGTATGGGCTGCGGGATTGCGCGAGATTTATACAGACCGGATCGAAACAGCGAAAACAGGAAAAGCATTCCGCCCAGAAACCATATCGATGCAACGGTCCGTGTCGCTATGGCTTCCAGAGGGGACGGCAGACTTATCGGGTTAACAACCGGCAGTGAGCCAAAAACCATGCTGCCCCAGACCATCCATGAAGTCAGGGGCCTGTCATCTGATGGCAGCCGGCGCGTGATATGAAAACCCCACGGTAGAAGCAGCAGCAGGTAGTAATGCGTCCATGAAACGGGACTGGTTACGATGCAGAATGTAGTAAGAATACTGAAGTCAAAAATATCCGCGGCCACAGTATCGGATGAATGTTCGGATTGTAGCGACAGGCGTTCTTTCCATCCGACATAAGCCGTTATGGCGATGAGCAGTATCGGTGCAATTTGTGCAATGAAATGCAGGTCAAAGGATAGATCATGTCTACGCCAGTCATGGAAATATTTTTCTCCCGTTTGCAGGCGGAGCAGAAACGCGCTGAGGGACTGGTTATTGAAAGCCCCGATTGGATTCTTTGAGAATGCTACAATACAATGTTCATACCAACCATGGGTTATGGTCTGTCCAAATACAATCACTGAAAATACTGCAATAAATGCGATTACGGCCATGCTGGAGAAGGCTGCGCGATAATTTCGGCGATAGATAAAATATAGAATAAAAATGGAGATCATTGGTTTTATGGCGGCAGCAGCCCCGATTATGATGCCAGCGCCATACATACGTTCAGATCGCAACAGAAGAAGGGAGATAATAAGGGCAAGAAGTATGAAATGCGTTGTATTGCCCATTCCCGCAAGGCTGTACCATAACGGGCCATTTCCAAGGAACAGAAGGGCCAGCAGTAATCGTGTTCCCGATGGGCAGTCTTTTGACAGCAGCAGAAACGTTGCAACTATTGCCAGAACCCCAAGAGCAGTGAAAAGCCACTCAGCATTCTGTAATCCGATCCATGCAAAAGGTACGAACAGATAGGCAGTGATCGGCCAGTTAACGAATTCAGCCTGTTCAATCAGCGGCCATAATGCTTGCGGTCCGCCGTGGACCAGTGCATCCCCTGCCGCATAGTAGGCCTTTTTGAAATCCACCTCAAAAAGCGGATGATGGCCGCCAAGTGGAAAAGCATTATAGATATTTACAAGGGCTAACAGGGAAAAATATAGGATGAAAAGGATATGTCCTGATGTGAGCAGTCTCGCTACGTTGCGCAACACACGCCTCCATTATGGACGGATGATATTGAGCCAGACAGAAACCCCTAACGTAATGCTGGTGAAGTGTTGCCAGCCATAAAAATCAAATGAACGTGATATTGTTTTTGTTTCGCAATAATAATTCTGGAATACGCCTGTCTTCAGACCGCCTTCATGACCGAGGATGAAAACCGGACCAACAGGGGAAATCGAAGTGAAGTCGGACCCTGTTGAAAAAATACGTCCGGTGTCGGTTTCTGGTGTGCGGTAAGCACGACCATCAGGGTCGTGCCAATGTCACAAACGAAGTCTTGCTTACACAAGCCTGCCGCCTGCTTGACACCCATTTTCGATGTGCTGGCATTTTAAAACAAAAAAGATCCAGCAACGAAATGCTGGATCTGATCTGGGACGGTCAGTGACGTGCAGCCCGAGTGGCCGCAGTGTTTCCACACCACGTTCCTATGCGACGTGGAACGTCACTTTACATCATCTTAATACGAAAGGCGGGTTTCCATTCCCACACTTTCATCCTGCCCCCGCGCATTGGCGTCCTCCCATTTCCGGACCAGCGGCAGCAGCAGGGCAAATACAAGCGTAGCCCCCCCGGCCAGACATGCCAGGTAAAAGAAAAGTCCACCATAGATGGGCAACGTCCGGGCGGCATCGACACCCTGCGTTCCCGCATTATCGACCGCAGCCAGATTGGCGACAAGACTGCCGACATACATGGCAAAGCCGATCATGACGTAAAAACACCCGGCCATGAAGGCGCTGATACGCGGCGGGACATAGCGGGCGATCGCTGCAAGCCCAAGGCTGTTGAGCATGAGTTCCCCGATGGATAACGGGCCGTATCCAATCAGCATGACCCACGGTGACACGTAGGGAGAGGACGACATCGCCGCACTGAACCACCAGATCAGGAAGGACAGGGTGACGCAGGCGAAGCCGATCACGAATTTCGTGGCGATGCTCACATCATCGTCGCGCCGTCCCAGCCAGTTATAGATGGCGATCAGTACGGGCGTTCCCCCCATGATCCAGAGCGGATTGAACGCCTGGAACTGTCCAGCCGACATGGAAAACAGGTTCACGCCAAACAGCGTGAATTCCTTGCTGACATTACGCAGCGCGAACAGGGTAAGCGATGTCACCATCTGCTGGTAAAAGATGAAATACAGCGCCACTTCAAAGGTCAGAAGATACATGATCTTCAGGCCGGGACGTTCATGTGCGGCGGCGCGTATGTAAAGCAGGGTCCATGCTGCAATGATGACGCAGCCCGATGCGATGACAAGCGCACCCTGTATCGAACTGTATTCAAAAACCCGCGCCATCAATACCACGGCGGCAAGGGTTGCCCCTGCAATCAGCATGCCCCGTCGTGGCGATAGTGGCGTGAAGTCAGGCGCCGTGCCGATACAGGCAAGCCGGCGCTGACGGCTGAAATAACCCGCTATGCCCAGTCCCAGCCCGACGCCACAGGAGATGAACGCGACACCCCACCCATAAGTCTGCTGCAACCATGGTGTCAGGATCAGGGAGAAAGTGGAGCCGATATTGACCGACATGTAGTAGATCGTGAAGGCGACATCCAGCTTGTGGTCCTGATCGCGGTAGATGATATTGACCGCGTTGGAGGAGTTGGGCTTGAAAAAACCGTTGCCGAGGGCAATGACCGCCATCCCGAAAAACAGGGAATGGACGTTGCCGGTCAGCCCCCCCAGCATGAGATAGCCCGTCGCCAGGATGATGGCCCCCACAACCATCGTCCGGCGCGTACCCATGACCCGGTCGCCCAGCCATCCGCCCACGACCGGGGCGGTATAGGTCATGGCGGAGAAGGTGCCCCATAACATGTTGGCCTGAGTATCGTTCATACCCAGTTTTTCAATCATGTACAGCAGCAGGATCGCCTGCATGCCGTAAAAGCCGAACCTTTCCCATATCTCTATGGCGACAACCACACGAAACGCCGCCGACCGGTCTTTGGCAGTCATGTGCCTCGCGGTAATTTCACACTCCGGATTGTGCATATGATCTGCCCTCAGGGCACGACCGGAAGCCATACAGCCGTGGGGTATTTCTGGTTGTGATAGATGCTCTGCGTCGCGGTGATGAAATCGTCCTTGTGGGCCTGCAATATGCTGGGCACGTATTTCTGCGGGTTGCGGTCATAAAGCGGGAACAGGCTGGACTGGATCTGGATCATGATCCGGTGGCCGGGTTCAAACACATGATTGATGGCAGGAAGCGTGAAGCGGTAGCGTTCCACCTGACCGGGGCTGACGGGTTCTGGCTTTGCGAAGCTGTGCCGGTAACGGCCACGGAAGATATCCATCGAGACCGCCAGTTCATACCCCCCCATTTCCGGCCTGTCGGCGGTCGTGGGCGGGTTGACGTCAATCACCTTGACCACCCAGTCCGCATCCGAACCGGTCGTGGCCGCATACAGGTCCGCCACCGGCACGCCGCTGACCTTGACCGGGGCGGTCAGGACTGGGGTTTCATAGGTCAGGACATCGGGGCGGCTTTCGGCAGCGCGCTGGTCCTGTACCAGCCATGTCTTCCAGCGGTCCGCCTCGGTCACGAACGAGAAGGGACGGGCCAGGAAGGGCACGGGATGCTGCGGATCGGATGTATAATGGTCTGCATCCTCCTCACCATGTTCCGGCGCGTGGAGCGACAGTTCATGATCCGCATGCACGAACAGCGGCTGCATGGGGTGGGGACAGTGTCCGTCGCACGCCAGCGGCCAGCGTTCCAGATAATCCCACTTATTGGTGCCCGTATTGTAGATGACGGCTTCGGGCAGATGTACGGCGGGTGTGCCGGGGCGCAGGTACTGGTCAAAGAACGGGCGCAGCACATCGTGGCGGAACTGCGCGGCGGTGTCGCCATTCCAGTGCAGGGGACCGAGGGACGATCCATCGTAATTCACCTGACTATGACGCCACGGCCCCATGACCAGCACGTTGGGAACGGTCGGGTTCGTGCCCTGCATGGCCTGCCATGTATGGATGGCGCCCCACATGTCCTCCTGATCCCACAGTCCCTGTTCCCACAGCGTCGGCACCGTCGCCTTGTGCTGGGCCAGAAGGTGGTCAAGGGCCTGCTGCTGCCAGAAGGCGTCATAGGCGGGATGGGCCAGCATGCGCTGCCACCACGGGAACTGGTCCAGCCCCGCGTTATGCGCAAACTGTCCGGCCGAACCCGCGGACAGGAAATTGGTGTAGTCGTCATGATCGACGCGCGGGATGGTGTTGCCTTCACCCCGCACGGACATCTGCATGGTGTAATAGTCCAGACCGCCCTGACGGAATGCACCGTAATGATACCAGTCATCACCCATCCAGCCATCGACCATCGGGCTTTCGGGGGCGGCGACCTTCAGCGCCGGATGCGGATTGAGCAGCGCCATCACCACCGTAAACCCTTCGTAGGAGGAACCCAGCATGCCAACGCGACCGTTGGTTTCGGGCACGTTATGCACCAGCCATTCGATCGTGTCCCACGCATCGGTCGTCTCGTCCGTGCTGGTCGGGTTCAGCGGACCATGCGGCGGGCGCGTCATGACGTAATCGCCTTCCGATCCGTATTTGCCACGGATGTCCTGAAACACGCGGATATAGCCGCCATCGACAAACGTATCGTCACCCTGCGGCAGGATGGAGCGGATGTCGGGCGCATCAGGAATACGGTTGGCGCGTTCGGATGCGTGATAGGGCGTACGGGTCAGCAGGATGGGGGCGTTGGACGCATGGCGCGGCACCACGATAACCGTATGCAGCTTCACGCCATCACGCATCGGGATCATGACATCGCGCTTTATATAATTGCGCGCGTCGGTGGGAAAGTTCACATGGGCGGGGATGTCGTTGCCCGTCTGCACCGTCAGGGCGGAATCATGCGCGGTGGGCGTCGTGGCGGGCGTGCCTGCATCGGCGGCCAGTGCGGGGGTCTGGGCCGCACCCAGTGATGCGCAGGCAATCATGATCGCCAGTGAGGGCAGGGACTGCCAGGAAAGCCGTTTCACGTTATTCCACTCCACTATCCAACTGTCACAACGCATTCCGAAGCGCGGCGGCCCAACTGGGGCAACACCCCGTATATACAGGCATAAAATGATATAACCCGGTCCACGATTACGCATACAATGCGCAACCGGACCGGAGCAATGATCGTTATCGTAACGATGGTTTTGCGTGGCTGCGATGGTGTGTTCGTTTCTGTTTTATTTAACTTCGCATGAGGAAAGATAAAACTTTCCCGGTCACAACGGGCAGGAAGAAACAATAGTATTCATCCCCGGCCTTCTCTGTCCGTAAAGTTTCTTAACTGAGGCGATATTAGCAGTATTTTTCCCGACTGGAACTATACCTGTGATATTCCATCGCAACGGCGTGAAAGGGAGGTGTGACCTGTATGCCCGGTACGGGCGTGTTCTTTTGCGCACATCATCCGACTGACAGTTTGGGCGGTCTGCGCAGGATGCGTTCCGGGCATTTATGGCTATAAATCAATGTAAAAAATGGTATTTAAAAGCCATACATATCGCATAATGGAGGTGTTCTAAAAACAAGGTCATATATATCTCGTATACAAAATATATAGACCGGATATATTATATTAATAACACGGCATAATTATTTTATATTACAATGCCATAAACGATATGTGCGACTGATAATCTTAAAATATAATCAAATTATATTATCAATTACTTTATATGAATACCAGCGCCGAAACCAGAAAACGTAAAATATCGTATACCACTTTAGGTTAAGCGAAACTTCACTTTGGAATACATTATAGTAAATGTTGCTTTTAAATCACAATAAGCGTCCAAATGCCGCCCGATCATTTTTCGTTATTGAATATTCTCTCTTCTGAATCTGTAATAATTGACACCTAGAAACATGCAGCGTCGGCTGAAGCACTCAGCCGTAGGGAAGGGAAAAGCAATGACCGGAACAGTTCAGCCTTTTTCCCTCCATACACGGCGCTAATATCAGAAAATCATGGCGGAATGGACGGTAGGGCAGCTTATGTTCTATGCCGTCAGGTGCGATTGGAAACACTCTTCTATGCTGAAAATAGTAAGACGGAAAAGAGAGACGCTGACGTACGGGCCATTGCTGGCCAGTTCAGCCTTCGTATGGTTGCTGTCCCTTGGCTGCTCCGCAGCGGTCGCCGCCCCGGAAAGTGATGTGGACACGACACCCGCAACCCATCGTGCCCATCAGGCTGGTTCCAGGGCAGCGGCCACGCATACGACCACGCATGCACGCACGACCCAGGCGCCGACGCCCATCACATCGCACGCCGCGCCTGAAACGCTGAAGGTCAGTGTCGGCCGCGTCCACACCCACAATGCGGTTCAGGCTGTTTCGCGTGAGCAGATGGACCACTTTGTGGAGGGCACCAGCCCGAACCAGATCCTGGCGCTGACCACGCCCGGCGCCAGCTTCCAGTCGGATGATGCCTTCGGTCTCGATACCGTGGCGAACACGTTGTACGTACGCGGCTTCAACCAGACGCAGCTCGGTGAGACGCTGGACGGCATCCCGATGGGCGGGCAGGGTTTCCATAACTGGAACGGCCTGAGCGTCGATCAGATGGAAATTCAGGAAAACGTGGCCGGCATGACCATGTCGCAGGGTGCGGGCGCGCTTGATACCCCATCGGCACAGACACTGGGCGGCGCGCTTACCTATACCACGTCCGATCCGAAGGATAAGGCCGGGGGCCGCGTGGGGCAGACATTCGGCAGCTATAACGCGTTCCGTACGTTCGGCCGCGTGGATAGTGGCGTCCTGAATTCCACGGGCACCAAGTTCTATGCCTCCTTCGCCCGCACCGATCAGGACAAGTGGAAGGGGTACGGCGACCAGCAGGAAATGCAGGCCAACTTCAAGCTGGTCCAGCCGGTTGGCGATCGCGGCAAGATCACGGCGATTTTCGATTATTCGGACTTTCAGCAGTACAACTACCTTGGCCTGACCAAGGGCATGTGGCAGCGCGAAGGCCGTAACGCCGACTACCTGAAGCCCGATTACGCGACCGCCCTGCGCTATGCGCAGATTGGTCAGGGCTATCCCGGGGTTTCGGCCCTGCCGGGCGACCCCAGCGTGGGGGACATGGAAAACTATGCCTATGACGGCACCCAGACCCAGCGCAATTACCTGTCGGCCATTACGGGAGAGTTCCAGCTTTTCCCGAACGTGACGTCCAAGACGGTCGCCTATGCGCATGTGTCCAACGGTGATTACAGCGGCACCAACCCGTTCCTGACCTCGCCTTCAACGGGCGTGCCGATGGTGATGGAAACGGGGCACCCGGATGTGCGCCGTATCGGCTTTACGCAGAACTTCACCATCAATGTGCACAAGAACGTCATCCAGACGGGTATCTGGTACGAAAACGATACCTTCAACTACCCGATGCGTATGTATGAAGACGGCCTGACCTCGGCGCACAATTCAATTTCGGGTTTCAAGGGATCGCAGGCTACGACGTGGTATTCGGACTCGTTTAATACCAACACGTTCCAATTCTACCTGCAGGACACCTATCACATCATTGAAGGCATGACTGTCAGCGCCGGTTTCAAGTCGATGCTGCAGACGACCCATGGCGGCACGAGTCAGGATAACTCCGCCTCCGTCATGCCATGGCTGGTCCAGTCGGTTGATCCGACCAGCTATACATACAGCCATCCGGCTGCCGGTAGCCTGACGGCAGCCAACGCCTTCCTGCCGCACTTCAATTTCGATTACCACTTCAAGGATCACCACGAAGTCTATTTCGACATTGCTGAAAACATGCGCGCCTACGACTACGGGCAGCAGACCAGTTCCGGCACGGCATGGGGCGCGCTGGGTAATGGCACCAGTGTCAGCGCCCAGCAGGCGTTCAACGCAGAAAAGCAGACCCTGCGCCCTGAACGCACATGGAACTATGTCGTGGGGTATCGCTACAACTCCAAACTGCTGAGCGCCAGCGCCGATTTCTATCATACCGATTACTACAACCGCCTTGCGACGGTCACGACCGGGCCGACCAACAACCAGTATGGCGCAATGGCGAACGTGGGTCGTGAAACGATGAACGGTGCCGACGTAATGGCGGCGATCCGTCCCGTGCGTGGTCTGGAAATCTCCAACAGCTTCAGTTGGAACAACGCGGTCTATCAGGGCAGCCTGCCTGATGGAACCAGCCTGAAGGGCAAGCATCAGGTTTACTATCCCAAGTTCATGTATAAGGCGAACTTGACCTATACGTGGCATCGGGCGATGTTCAACTTCAATGCAACCTATAGCAGCGCCCGTCAGATGACCTATATGAATGACGAGCAGATTCCGGCTTACTGGACCTCGAACCTCAACGGCAGCTATAACTTCGGCAAGGTCGGTTTCGCGCAGAACATCAAGACGACATTCGGTATCACCAACCTGTTCAACAAGAACTATATCGGTGGTGTCTATGGTGCCGCGAGTGTGAGCGGGGATAACAACGACAACCTGTTCGTGGCCGCGCCGCGTGAATTCTTCGGTTCGGTTTCGGCACAGTTCTAAAATCCGACTACGCCTTACCTGACTGAAAGCAGATGATTTATCGCCCGTGGGTACAGATGCCAGATCTGTGCCCACGGGCGAAGTCTGTTCAGCACCCCGATATCGGGGGTGTTTTCTGTCAACCGCCATGACGTAGACAAGGGTGGACGGAAAAGTCGCCTTATGCGGACCGGTTTGTCCGTAGCCGTCATTATCGGGCTTTGACCGTCCTGACCGGCGGGAACACAGAAGAATACCGGGCGCTGCCCCGCGCGTCAGATGATGTTATCTGTCGTGAACAGGGACGGGGCTTTCCCCGATAAAGCCGCCACGTCTGGCTCGGGTCGTATCGCAACAGAAGTCCGCCCTGTCTGTTCCATACATCGACTGGTCAAGATCGACCTGATCCGCTATCACCGCGGGGTGAAAAGACAGGGCGAGGCAATGATAGAGAAACTGCGTGAGATCAACGGCGGTCGGACGCTTTTGATGAATGTGGGCGTGCTGTTCTGCATCATCATCATGCTGGGGCTCGCCAACCTGATCTGTCGCTTCGTGCTGAAAACGGATCTGACATACCTGATGCCGTGGCTGATTGGCGCTGCCGTTGTCTACTGCTTTGGCCCCGCACTGGCGCTGTGGTGTTTTACCGGCAGCCCATCCGGGGATGCCTGAACGCAGCATGATGCTGGAACGGACAGGTTTATTGAGCCACGGACCTGTGTGATCCGGTTACTGTCGTTCCCGGGGCCACGTCGACCGACCCGTTTTCGATCAGGCTTTTACACCCTGTAGCCATCCGCAGGATTAGAGATCTACATGCCGGACGGGCGGGCAAGAGCATGCGCCGCAGCCCGTCGGCACACAGAACCGGTTTATCCAACCCATATTCCCGCATGTGACAGACTGCACCCTGCCCGTCAGTGCCTGACAGAAGGGGGCGGTAAACCCTATGCACGTTTTCTATTACCACGATAGGAAACATTGGGGTTCGCGGTCCTCCATTCGTCCCTGTCAGCATCTGTTGACAGGATACGCAATCAGAGCAGCGAAAAGGGGCATATGCGGTCCGTGCGTCTTACGCCTCATGACCGGATATGCCCCTTTGTCGTGCGTTTGGTTACGCGGCCAGCGTAGCGGGCTGTCCCTCATGAATCTTGATGGTCATACCGTTGGCGAGCGCACCGTAAACAAGGGCGATATGGCGTGCGACCTGCGCAATGCCGGGCTGTGTTCCGGCACCGTTCGCGGTACTGTCCACCGCATAGGATGCCCAGACAATATACCGGCCTGTCGCATGCATCATTCCCCGGCTGGTTCCAGCGGTATGCAGGATGAATAGCGGATCTTCCGCATGCATGATTTCCGGCAGGCAGTCAGGTTCGTACCAATCGACCAGATCATTGAATTTATGGTCTCGCCCGGCTGTCATGGGAACGGGCGTTCCAGTATGGCTTACGACCAGCATCAGCCGCACATGGCTGTCCGGACCGGCAATGTGCAGGGCTTCATCCATCCGTGCTTTCAACGGTATGGATCGGCTGCCATGGCCTGTCTCATCCGCCGTAATCACGGCAACAGCGCCGCAATCCACCAGATGGCCCGCCATTTCCTGCGCCGTGAAATCACCGGACATCAGGACCTGCACCGCCCCGATCCGCGCACAGGCCAGCATGGCCACGATGCCTTCGACCACCATGGGCAGATGGATCATCACCCGGTCATTACGCTGCACCCCCTGATCGCGCAGGGCATTGGCCAGACGGCACACCCGTTCATGCAGGTCGCGATAGGTGACACGATCAACCTGCCCGGCGTCCTCGCCCCGCCAGAATATCGCCAGCCTGTCGCCATGGTCCGCCAGATGGCGGTCAACGCAGGATACGGACGCATTCAGCGTGCCATCTTCAAACCAGCGGGCATCCCGATCCGGCCTTGCCGTCGCCATGCGCTGCGGCGGGCGATGCCAGACAACCCGACGCGACTGCGCCAGCCAGAAGCCATGGCGGTCGGGCATTCGGTCCTGTGTGCCTGCGTGCAGCCATGCGGGTATGGGCGCCGCTGCGATATGGCGATTATCCTCGGTAATGGGGGTCATGGTCCGGGTTCTTTCCTGTGCGATCATGGACCCTGTTGGAACAGGGCAGGGGGTACGTCACTTTTCCGGCTGTCATGTCATCGCATGCGATCACTTTCGGGATATGCCGCGATGACATGGATTTTCCTGTTATTGTTCCTGGTCTTTACTGGGCGCAGAGTGTCTTAATTTCGCCCTGCAGGGGAAGATACCTTGCGGTTGAAAGCGGCTAATGCCGGATCGCCAGTTGCAAAGATTGCAAAGATGAAAAAGCCCGTTACCAAAACCTTTGCCGGATCGCGCATCCGCCATCAGCGTAGCCGCGCCGGCATGACGCAAAGCGCACTGGCCCAGCGGTTACAGGTTTCGGGCAGCTACCTGAACCAGATTGAACATGACCAGCGCCCGGTGCCGCCCCGCCTGGTCAGCGCCCTGTGCGATATATTCTCTGTCGGCGCGGATTACTTCAGCGATACCGAGGAAGCACGCGGCACGCAGGCATTGCGTGAAATCCTGACCGATCCGGTTTTCAATGCAGGCGCCATCGGACTGGACGACATTCAGGCGGCGATGCGTGCCGCGCCCGATCTGTGCGCCCAGTTCGTGCGGCTGTACCGGGCTTACCTGCTGCGTCAGGAACAGGCCACGCCCGCCCTGACGGGGAATGTATCCTTTCGTCCGCTGGCGGATGATGCACCGGATCGGGTTGAACCATATGAAGCAGTAGCGGACTGGGTTCAGGCACAACGCAATTATTTTGACGAGATCGACCGCGTAGCCGAACGGCAGGCCGCCTCCATCCGCCTTGATGAAGGCCGCCCCGTTGAACAGCTTTCGCGCTATTTTCTCGATCATCACGGCATCCGGACCGCCATTGACCTCGATATGGGCCAGCGCGGCCTGATGTGGCGGCTCGACCGTCGCGCCCGCACGCTGTTCCTGTCGGAAGGGGTGCCATCGGAAAGCAGCATGTTCTGGATGGCGCAGGCCCTGGGCCAGATCGAACACCGGACCCTGTTTGAGCGCGCCATCCGCCGGTCCCCCCTGCGCGAGCGGGAGGCAAAGGGACTGGCCCGTGTCTATCTGACCAATTATTTTGCAGGCGCGCTGCTCATGCCTTACGAAGCCTTCCGGCAGGCGGCGCGTGACCTGCGGCATGACGTGGAACGGCTGCAACGTCATTTCGGCGTCAGTTTCGAACAGGTCTGCCAGCGCTTGAGTTCCCTGCAACGCCCCGGACATGAAGGGATACCGTTTTACTTCCTGAAAACGGATATTGCCGGGAATATCCTGAAAAGCTTCAGCGCCAACCGCTTCACGCAATCGCGTTTCGGGGGGCCGTGCCCGCTATGGAATATCTTTCGCGCCTTCAGCACGCCCTTTCAGGTACAGGTGCAGTTGTCGCGCACCACGGATGGGGCGGTTTACCTGAATGTGGCACGTACGGTCGGGCGCAGCAGCCTGTCCTATTTCGACCGCCCGCGCCTGACCGCCGTGGTGCTGGGGTGTTCCATTGCCGATGCGGGGCACCTTGTCTATTCCGCCGGTCTGGACCTGAACGATCCGAAAATGATCATTCCCATCGGTCCCGGCTGCCGTGCCTGCACCCGTGAAAACTGCCGCCATCGCGCGCTGCCGATGGTGGGACACAGCCTTGATACCGGTAATGGGGAACATGGCGTGATGCCGTACCGGGTTACGTCGTGAAACGGGAGGCGGCATGATGACCACCATAGGGGGCAGTCGCCTGCCAATCACGTCCTTGGTACGATGTGCACGGGCCCGGGCAAAACGCCTTTTCATGAAACTATCACAATTTCAGGGCCGTAGAATCATCTAAACAGCATCCATCTTTTCCAATGCCCCAGAACCGGGAGTAAGGATGCTGCTGACTGAAGACAGGTTGCCCAGCCGACAGGAACGGCTGCCTATCCGCCAGTGTGCATGCGTGATGAATGGATGGATCAGGCATCCTGAAGCCCGTTTTGTCCGTAATTTCATCAATCTGCCCACTGACAGGTGCAGGGGCGAACATGCCGTTATTACGGAAAACCCGGCCTCATCGGCTCCCCGGCTTCCGGGCGTGATCACCTCACTACATGCAGGCATTTTCCCTGTTGGCAGTCCCGCCATCGCAGCCGCATGCCATCTGCGACCGCTTACACCGGATTTCCGTTCGGAATGGACTTTCCGCGTGACCCCACCTGTGCGTAACCTGATCTCCACCGATGCCAGTATCTGTTCCTGACCTGTTCTGACACCCTGCATGAGGACCGTAATGACCCTACATATGGACGCCATCCCCCCCGTTTCCGCCGGTTCGTCTCAGGCAGACGGGAACGTGGCCCTGTCCGTCCGCAGTCCTGGTGTGACCACACGCCCCGCGGGTCGGCGTGGTTGGCAGGGTATTGGCCTGCGTCCCCTGCTGCCTGCCCTTGTCGCCTGCGGTCTTCTGACAGCGGGCCTGTGTCATGCCGCTGATGATCCGCTGTCCGATCCGGCGCAGGAGAAGGGTTATTTCACACCCGCCACGCAGCCGGACGCCACGCGCTTCCTTCCCCCACCGCCCCAGCCCGGCACGGCACGGCAGGCCACCGATGACCATGCCTTCACTTCAACACGCGCGCTGGTGGGCACCCCGCGCTGGGCACTGGCCACATCCGATGCGGACCTGCATCAGGACCCGCTGCTGCATGCTTTTTCCTGTGCGGCGGGTTTTGTGATCGATAGCGCGCATGCGCCACATCTGGCCGCCCTTGTCCATAAAATGGACGTGTCGGAAATACCGGACATGAAAAGCAGCAAGGCATACTGGCACCGCCCGCGTCCCTTCGTAGGCAACAGCCAGCCCATCTGCACTGAAGCGGACCGGGCGCATCTGGCTACATCCGGGGCCTATCCATCAGGGCATACCATGCTGGGCTGGAGCACCGCGCTGATCCTGGCGGAGCTGCTGCCGGACCGCGCGACCGCCATCATGCAGCGCGGCCGCGTATTTGGTGAAAGCCGCATCGTGTGTGGCGTGCATTGGGAAAGCGATGTGCAGGAAGGCTACCTGATGGGCGCGACCGAGATTGCCGCCCTGCACGGTAACGCCGATTTCCGGGCCGATATGGATGCTGCCCGCAGCGAACTTGCAGCCCTGCGCCCCACCGCACCGAAGCCAGACCAGCGCAGTTGCGCGGTCGAGGCGGACGCAGCCGCCCATTCACCCCTGTAACAACCTCTATGGTAACGCCGCCCGCCATGATCTTGACCCTTGCGGTCATGGGCGTGCGGCCAGTCAGTTCCAACTGCCCCTTATGACCTAACTGCGGGGGCAGCCATCCTGAAGGACGGGATATTTCCGCCCGGCTGTGATGCTGGATTTCTTAAATGGAACGACGCCCCGAGCATAACGGACCGGTTATCCGGTCCGTTTTTTGTGTCCGGTCTGACGGATTACCCGGCCCCTGATCATCCTCCAGCCGTTCAACGCGGTCGGACCATGATGGAATCATGACCGTAAAGGCTGCACCATCGGGGGAGTTGGCGGTCGATCAGGAAATCATAATTACGGATATGTTTTTGTGCCGTGCGGTCATTTCATCACCGGGATGGAGACGCTATCCCTGCAGGGTATGAAATGAAGGGGCAAGACAATCGGCATGCTGTCGTTTCTGAACAGGGGGGCCACATTCTCCTTCGGGGAAATCGGCTATCCGCGTGGTGGGGAGTTCCGGGTGGCCGGACAGCCCTATGCGTGGATACTGCTGCTGGAAACCGGTTCGATGCGCACCCTGGTCGACGGGCGTGAACATGGGCTTGTGGCGGGGGAATGCGGGCTGTTTGTCAACTGGGCGGGGCGCTCTTCCTCCTACGCGCCGGGTAGCCATGTATGCTGGTGCGAAACGCCGCTGCCGGTGGACGACCGGGGCAATACCGGCATGATCGCCCAGTCCATGCCCGCAACGCCACGCCTGCGCGCCCTGTTCCGCGAGGGGCTGGGCTGTGGACTGGCCAGCTCACCTTCTACCGACATGCTGCGCAATGCACTGGGGGAAGCGCTGTTCGCGGCGTGGCAGTTTGAAACCGTACGCGATGCGCGTCCCGTCCTGCCCGAAGGGCTGGTAAAGGTACATGCCTTTGTAGAGGCACATTATTTCGAGCCACTCGACCTCGCCCGTCTGGCGGCTGTATGGGGGGTGACGCCGCCGCATCTGGTTGCGTCATTCCGCCGGCACTTTGGTACCACGCCCATGCGCCATGTCTGGAATGTACGGACGCAGGCGGCCATCCGCATGATCCTGCGTACGGATATGCCGCTGGCGACGATTGCCGAACTGTGCGGATACGGTTCGCCCTTTCATCTGTCGCGTCTGGTGCGGCGCATGACGGGCCACAGTCCGCGCGGGCTGAGGCAGCGTGGCACGCACCAGCCCGGATCGGTGGAGGCAGGCCACGGCCTGCGCACCAGAAACAATGCCCTTCCTGATAGCGCTGAGGATCAGTCCCATGACCCATGATATCCCTGTCATTGATATTACGCGCCTGCGGAATGGCGCGCCGGATGAGCGCAGGGCGGTCGCCCGGTCCATAGGGCAGGCATGCCGGGAGACGGGGTTTTTCTACATCACCGGCCACGGTGTTGACCCGTCGATGATGCGGGGCGTCTTTGACGCCGCCCATGCCCTGTTTGCCCTGCCAGATGCGCAGAAGGAAGGCATTGCCCGCAGTCGTGTCGGGCATAATCGCGGGTATGTCGGCTACGGTGTGGAACGTCTGGATACGACGGCCCTGCCGGACCGCAAGGAAGCCTTCAACATCGGGCGTGAAGCGGAAGGGGAGCCTGCCAATGCGTGGCCGGACCTGCCGGGCTGGCGGGAACGGATGCTGGGTTATTTTCAGGCATGCCAGACACTGGGGGCATCGCTGCACCGGGCATTTGCGCTGGATCTGGGGGTGTCTGAGGATTTCTTTGCCGATAAATTCCGCCACCCCATGGCGACATTACGCCTGCTGCATTACTGCGCGGCGGAAACCGAAGCGCGCGACGACGGTGCGCCGGGGGCAGGGGCCCATACGGATTATGGCAACGTGACCATACTGGCGGTTGATGGTGTGGCAGGGCTACAGGTCCGCCCGCGCGGTGGCGACTGGATCGACGCCCCGGCCATACCGGGGGCATTCGTATGCAATATCGGTGACTGCCTGATGCGGTGGAGCAATGACGTATATGTCTCCACACCCCACCGTGTGCTGAAGCCCGCAAGCGAACGGTATTCCGTCGCATTCTTTCTGGACCCCGATGCCGATGCGCTGGTGGAACCGATCGTCACGACTGCGGGCGACACGCCCCATTATCCCCCCATCACCGGAGGCGACTATCTGCGCGAACGGCTGACGGCCACATATGGGCATGCGACCTGATACGTGTAACGGGTAGCGAACAGCGGGAGTAAGGCATGTGGGACATCACCCCGCATGCAGTTCCCGCTGTGTCCGGTATACGAATGCCGGTTCGGTTTGATATGTGGGACGGGAGCAACATACAGGTCTGTCAGGCCCATACGGTTCCAGACACCGGATCAGGCGCGTTACGCGATGCCAGATATGAAGATGGTTTTTATTGGCATAAGATTTCTTATGGGATAAAAATACGCATTGCTGGGATTACGCAAAATCTCCCTATGATTATCCCCTTGCCCAGCAATCCCGTAACCCCTCCACATTATCTCTGGGTGAAATATGCGCGCGGATGCGTGTCTCCCGGCACCTGAAGTTTCGGCGCTTACAAGGAACTCGATGGATGGGACCTGTGAATCGGTGCATGCAGTTGGCCCGGAGTGGATTCCTCGGTCTCACGTGTAATGTCGTGTCTGTGGGACGCATGGGGTACCGCAAAATCCATCTGGCCACGGCCGCTGGCTCGAACTGTACCCGTATGGGCCGGCTGACCGGACTTTGTCGTCCTCGACGAACCGGGTGCCCTGCCCTTTGTCCAGTCTGGCGGACTGTTGGCTCCGTATGGTCAGTCGTCTCTATATGAACAGACCGCCCTCATTGTCACCACGAACCAGTCCTTCGATGAACGGACCAGTACACGCCTGCTGGTTTCCGGGGCATAACCAGTTCCGTACAAATGGAAGCCAGACTTTTTACCCATTCCCGCAGGTTTGGTCAGGCGAGAATGGGCGCCATCCCTTCAACTGTTCAGGGACAGCAGGATTTTGGCTGCCTGCCTGCGGTCTGGCGCCAGGGCAAAGGCCGCGGCAAAGTCGTGCAGGGGAAACTGCTGGGTGACCAGAATATCGGCAATTTCAGGCCGTTCAGCCAATAAGGCAAGTGCGGCGTCGAATTCCGTGTCAAAACGGAAAGTACCCCTGAAATCGAGTTCACGGTTGATGATCTGTGCAACGGGCACTTGTATGTCCCCTGGCGGGAACATGCCAACCTGAACCAGTATGCCACCCCGCCGTGTATGGCCTATGGCCGCAGGCAGCGCAGTCGGCACGCCTGTAGCTTCAAACAGGATATCGAATTCTTCCTCTACCTCGGTATGGCGGGTGTTGTAGCACCTGTCTGCGCCAAGCCGGGTGGCGCACTGTAGTGGAAAATCTTCCAGATCGGTTACCACGATCCGTTTTGCCCCGTGATGGACCAGTCCCGCCACGATTAACAGCCCGATTGGTCCTGCCCCCTGTACCATCACGTTACGACCACGCACATCGCCCGCACGTGCAATGGCATGCAGGGCGACGGACAGAGGTTCGGCAAGACATGCCCGACGAAGAGTCAGGCCGGGAGGAAGGGAATGAAGCTGTGCTGCCTTTACAGTCATGGACCGGCGAAAGCCGCCATCGGTATGGGGATCACGTGCGGCACTTCCCAAAAACAGCATGTTGCGACAGAGGTTGCGCCGTTCCCGCGCACATTCGAGGCAGTGACCACAGGGCCGCGCCGGATGAATGGCCACATCCTGACCTACAGAAAAGCCTTTTACATCACTGCCCAGCGCACTGATGGTGCCAGAGACTTCATGCCCCAGAACCATGGGGGCGTGCAGTACGGACGCCCCAACGCCCCCATGGGAAAAATAATGCAGGTCCGAACCGCATATGCCACCCCAGGCCATATTCACCTGCACTTCATCGGGGCCGGGATCAGGTAGGAGAATGGGGTCCAGCCGCAGATCACGCGATGCATGGATAACCAGTGCCTCGGTCAGGCAGGACTCAACGTTTTCATGACTTGTTTCAGCGTACACGTTCAGGATACTCCGCGCCTGTAACAGGGCTGCCGCTTTGGTTGGAACGGCAGGCCGTGCCCGCTCTAACGAGACAGCAGGCGGTCTGGTTTCCGGCATCGAGCGTAACCGTCCGGCTGTCGGGAATGACTGCCGTTATTCCGCATTCTCGCGCATCAGGACCAGATACGGGACAATCAGGGACCGGTCAGCGTCATGGCCGGGCCTTGCCGGGGAGCCATTGCGCTGCGGAAATACTGTCCAGCCGGGCAGGTACTCCGGCGCTGTCTCTGGATCTGGCCTGCTGTCATGAAAAAGCTGGGTGGCCGCCGGTTGGGACAGGTGGCTATCGAATCTTTGCGCCGGGGTGGGAGGCTGAACGGGAAAGCCGCATGGAAGTTACCAGCTATAAGTCACCTTGCCGATGACATTGCGGTTGGCACCGATATAGCAACCGGTATCGGCACCCGCGCAACTGGGGTAATAGCGCTGGTTGAGCAGATTCTGCGCGGTTACCTGAAACAGCATGCCCTTCAGGCGGGGGGCGACGGCATCAAGTGAATACTGTGCCTGCGCATCCACCAGCACATAGCTGGGTGTTACGTATTCCAGCGTATTGTCCACCAGCGTATTGCCGTTGTAGCGCACGCCCGCGCCAAACCCCAGACCCCGCAGCGGGCCATTGCGCAGGTCATAATGGCCCCAGACCGAGAATGTCTGCTTGGGCACCGCAATCGGGCGTTCGCCAGTCAGGTCGCCACTGCCGCGCGTATAGGCCACGTCCTGATAGGTATAGGCCGCAATGATGTTCAGGTTGCGGGTCAGGTCAACATGGGATTCCAGTTCGATCCCCCGCGAACGGATACCGCCGGTCTGGGTATAGAAATCGATATGGACGGGATCGGTGACCAGCACGTTGCTCTGCTTGAGGTCATACAGCGCCAGCGTGAAGAAGCCGTTGAAGTTGTGCGGCTGGTATTTCAGCCCCACCTCAAACTGCCGCCCCCGGGTCGGCTTGAATGGCGTGCCGTTGAACGACAGGTTGTTCGCGGGCTGGAAAGATTCCGCGTAATGGAAGTAAGGCGACAGGCCGATGGGGAACGCGTACAGAATGCCGCCGCGCCACGTCGTGGCCTGATCCGACTGGTTAAAGCTGCCGCCGCTATCCGTCTGGTCACGGGTGTCGATGGTGGACCAGTCATGCCGCACGCCCCCCTGCACATGCAGCCTGCCCCATGTCATCTGGTCCTCGCCATATATGCCTTCCTGATTGGTGGTGATGCTCTGTGCTTCGTACAGATCCAGCTTGCCAATGCTCTGCCCATAGGTCGGGGCAAAGACGTCCAGTGAGGGGGCATCGCCGTAATACAGATTGGCGGAATCACGGATATTCTGCCAGTTGCCGCCAATAATCACATTGTGCTTGACCGGGCCGGTGCGGAAATGGCCAAGGATCTGTTCTTCTACCGTAATCGTGTCGAAATGCTCCTCTGACCCGTATGCCGCACGCTCCAGCGTCCGGTTGTCATCATCAAGCATCCCGCCTGAAGACACCTGCTGGAAAAACGCCCCCACATTGGCGTAACGGGCAAATGACTTGAAGGTCCAGTTGGGCGCAATGCGGTAGCTCAGGCGGTAATTGACGGCCGTCTGGGTGCGCTTGTAGGTCTCGAAATTCGGGTCGCCAGGATAGAAATGGTCCGAAATCTTGCCATTCGGGTTGGGCAGGATGGTGCCCTCCAGGGGGGCCGTATCAAAATTTCCGCCACGCGGGTCACGCTGCCAGAAGGCGGAAAGTGTCATGGTCAGGCGATCATTGGGGGTCCATGTCAGCGATGGCAGGACACCGAAGCGTTCGTTGCGGGTATGCTCATCCTGTGTGCCCGATGTGGTGGCGGTTGCGGCTATGCGGTACAGCCACTTGCCATCACGGTCTATCCGTCCGCCAAAATCGGCGGTGCCGCGTACGTAGCCGTACGTCCCCCCTTCGACCGAGACGGAGTGAACCGGGGTGGCCGTCGGCTGTTTTGTGGTCAGTACAATGGCCCCGCCGGGATTGGACTGCCCGTACAGGACAGAAGGCGGCCCCTTGAGAATGTCGATCCGGTCAAGCAGATAGGGGTCGATCTGCTGGGTAGCGTAATAGGCGCCGTTGAACAGGCGCAGGTTGTCAACAAACTCATCCGCGCCCGCAGCGCCCTGAAAGCCGCGGATTTCAACCATATCAAACCGCGTGGTGTAGCCCGATGCCACATCCCCCGACACGCCGGCATTATATCGCAGGGCCTCGGCTATGGTGCGGGCGTTCTGCTGGTCCAGTTGCGCGCGGGTCACGACAGACACGGATTCCGGGGTTTCAATCAGTGGCGTGTCGGTCTTGGTGGCCGCACTGGAATTCTTGGGCACGAGGCCCGCGCGCCCCGATATGGCGTAAACGGCGATCTGTTCTTCTTTCCACCCTTTTCTGCCGCCCACGTTCCCCTGTCCTTCCACTCGTACCGGATCAAGGGTGATGGAGGAAGCTGCGCGGACGAGCGAGACGGAATGCGCCCCGGTTTTCCGGTACGTAATGCCGGTGCCTGCCAGAAGGCCGGAAAGTGCCTGTTCTGTTGTCATCTGCCCGGTTACCGACCCTGACCGTACATCCGATATCGTGGCGCTATCGAACGCGATCTGCATGCCCGTCTGCGCGCCCAGGGATACGAGGGCGTGGGCCAGCGGCTGCGCAGGAATACTGAATGGCTGTATCGGTGCTGGCGGGACGGCGACACTGGCCGCGACCGGTGACGCCACGGCATGATGGCCCGTGGCGTTCCACATGACGAACATCAATGCCGAAGTGCCGGTAAGCAGGCTGATTCGGGAAGGCCGGATGCGATTGCGACGGCATGACAGAAGAACACACGGCATGATCAGATCTCACGGGCAGACGGTTGAGGGCAAATGCAAACGAATTGCACTCGCGTATATTCATGTCCGTTGAGACGATTTTTTTTTAACGGGGCGGTGAAACTTTTTTTCGCACTTCGAGACAAAAAGCGCCGGGTTGCCGTTCCGGCCCGTCAGGGCGCATTGTGGCTGGCCAGTATCAGGGTGAAGCCGGCGGGGAGCGAAACAAGCCTGTTCCCATGCAGCGCACATAGGGCTTCCAGCGCCTCCCTGGGGTGGCGCAGGTCATATACCCCCCCTACCGGGATGGTGTCGTGTTCCAAGCCATGGGTCACGATGGTACCCGGATAGTAGCGCCCCATAACCTCGATCGCTTCGGAGAACCGTACGTCGTTCAGAACCATCTGCCCTGAACGCCATGAACCGACTTCATCCGGGTCGATCGCGCCGCGATGCGTCTTGCCCGTATGCTGATCGACCGTCCATTGCTGGCCTGCGGTCAGGCGCAGGGCGGGGTCAGACTGGCGTGCTACGTCCACAATCCCTTCACGCACGGCAACACGCACATCAGGGCCGGTCATCTGCACATCAAAAGTGGTGCCGATATCGCGGGCCGTGACATTTCCTGCCCTGACGGCAAAGTCGTGTTTGTCGTCATGCGCGACGTTGAAAAACGCCTCCCCGGCCAGCAGCGTAACTCCCCGTTCCCGACCCGAATAATGCACGGCAATGGCGGAATGGCCCGCCAGGGTCACGGCCGTTGCGTCAGACAGGATAACCGTGCGGGTTTCACCGGTTTTTGTGTAATAATCAGCCCGCAGGCGCAACATGAGGTCCGGCGTGGCGAAGGCCAGAAGGCTGGCTGCCAACGGGAGCATGCAGCCTGCGGCAATCCGCAAGGGGCGTCGCAAGGGGGCGTATGACCTGCTGGCCGCAGGCGGGCAGGATGTTGCGGGCCGCTGGTCAGGTGCCTGCACCATGGGTGGCAGCAGTTCGCCAGTGACGGCCCATACGCGTTCCATCCGGCGCCATGCCCGTTCATGGGCAGGGTCCAGCGCACGCCACGCGGCGCATTCCGCCTGTACCGTTTCATCATGCCGTGCTTCATTAAGGCGGATTTTCCAGGTGGCGGCTTCCAGCATGACGCGCCCGGCGTCCTGTGTTGGCTGTATGCTCATCTGCCCCTCTCCTGTATTCCACGCCAGTAGCGTTGAGCGTGTTCCCAGAAACAGGGACGTGACAGGGACCTGTTTTTCAACGGTAAGAAAAAAATCTTTACGGCTCCATATCTGGCAGGGCCGTTGCACAGGCAACCAGCGCGGTCTGGATCATCTTATGCACGCGTGTGGTGGAGACGCCCAGAACAGTTGCGATTTCTTGCAATGTATAGCCGCCGATGCGGTACATCTCGAACGCGCGGCGGGTGCGTGGCGGCAGGCTGGTCAGGACATTCGCCACGGAATGAAGTTCCTGCCGGTGCCCGCAATGGGCTTCGGGCGATATGGACCCCGCACCTGTATCAGCCAGCAGGGTATGATCGATTTCGGTTGGAATCTGCCTGTGCGCAGCACGCAGATGATCAAGCGCGAGGTTCCGTATTATTGCGGTCAGGTATGCGACGGGATTGAAAACAATGCCCTGCCTTTTTACGGATGCGACCTGAACAAAAGCATCCTGCACAATATCTTCCGCCTGTGCCGTGCAGCCGACCATGGAGGTTGCGAAAGATACGAAACGGGGCCGGTTCGCAAGATAGGTTTCCAGAAGGTGATCGGTCGAGGCCACAGCCTGAAGGTTCCTTGACAGCTTGCGTCAGTGCCCCTCCTTATATGAATATAATAATCATTATCAACACAAGAACGGCGCTGTGACGTTTCGATACAATATGGCCTTTCAGGCATGCTGCCATCATGGCTGTCCGATCGAATGTCGGGTTTCCATGCTTCCCGGCCATGAATGGACATTCGGTTTATCCGAGAGCACTATCGACATAACTCTCTATCACGCGGCATCACGATGTCGGCGCCCGTGATCCGGCGATGAGAATATCGACAAGGCGCTTCGCACTGGTCTCCCAGCCGGGACCAGCAGCGTAGTTAGAAACCCCCGCCAGGGCACGGAGCAGGTCGACTGGCTCGATATCCGCGCTGATGTCCCCACTGGCAACGGCTGCCGCCATGAGTTTCTCGATCGCGTCCTGCAGGACCGTGCCGGACTGGGCGTAGAGCGCGCCCGTGCCACCCGCCAGCCCGTTGAGGGCGGGAGCGATGACCAGCTTGGCGGCAATGTAATCCACGAACAGCCGCATCCATGCCCGCAACGCTTCCACTGGTGGATGCTGCGCGGCAAGGATTGGCGCTGCATCCGCCAGACTGTCCAGTTCAGCGCGATAGACCGCCTCGATCAGCGCATCGCGATTGGGAAAGTGACGGTAAAGCGTTCCGATCCCGACCCCCGCACGACGGGCGACCTCGTCCAGCGGGATATCGACTTCCCCCGCCGTAAACGCGGCTTTCGCTACTTTCAGCAGGTTTTCCCTGTTGCGCTGTCCATCGCTGCGCGGTCGGCGGCGCGGCTTTTTTTCGTCGGTCACCGGTTTCCCTCTTGTTAAACGGAGTGACTCTCCGCATATATCAAGCGGAGCCATGCTCCATATAACACCCTGCATGCCACTTCGGCAAAAAACGGATGCATCCTTTTAAGGAGTTCCACCCATGACACAGATTTTTGGCGCGAGTTCGACGACAGAAGATGTCCTCTCCGGCGTATCCCTGAAGGGTAAACGTGTCCTTGTGACCGGCGTTTCCGCTGGTCTGGGCGTTGAAACCGCGCGCGCCCTTGCCGCACATGGCGCCCAGGTGGTGGGTGCCGCACGCAATCTGGCAAAAGCGGAACATGCTATCGGGCAGGTCCGTGCCGACGCTAAACGTGGGGGCGGTACGTTCGAACTGATCGCCCTTGACCTCGCGGATCTGAACAGTGTGCGCGCCTGCGCCGATAAGCTGAACGCAACCGCTCTGCCCTTCGATCTGGTCATCGCCAATGCGGGCGTGATGGCCACGCCGTTCGGCCATACGAAGGACGGGTTCGAGACCCAGTTCGGCACCAATCATCTGGGACACTTCGTCCTCGTCAACCGGATTGCGGGACTGATGCGTACCGGGTCCCGGCTGGTCAATGTATCCTCGGCCGGACATCGCTTTGCCGATGTTGACCTGAAAGACCCGAATTTCGAGCATACACCGTACGATCCCTTCGTCGCCTACGGGCGCTCCAAGACGGCCAATATCCTCTTTGCCGTTGCGTTTGACGCACGGCATCGCGCACGCGGCGTGCGCGCCACGGCGATACATCCGGGTGGAATCCTGACCGAACTGACGCGTTATATGCCAGCAGGCGGCATCGAGGCGATGGTGGCGAGGATCAATGAACAGGCCGCAGCAGACGGCAAACCACCGTTCCAGTTCAAGACCATTCCGCAGGGGGCGGCCACGTCGGTCTGGGCCGGTGTGGTGGCGGAAGCTGATGCGGTCGGCGGCCATTACTGCGAAGACTGCCACGTAAGCCCGGTCGTGCCCGATGACAGGTCACTCACCCTGATCAGTGAGGGCGTGCGGGCCTACGCGGTCGATCCCGTACACGCCGAAGCCCTGTGGGCAAAGAGCGAGGAAATGGTCGGAGAAAAATTCTCCTGAAGCCTCAGTGCCCCTGTTTCTGGCATAACGGGCACACCTGACGACCAGACAGACATTTTACCACTGTGTGTGGCCCGTGCGCAGGGGGACGGAAGATGTCTCCCTGCGCTTTCGTGCGAGGATATTGATTGTAATGCGCCTTGTTGTTTTCGGTTTACCCCTTCTTGTCGTGATCCTGAACTGGCTCTGGCCGTTACCACTTCCGCTGGGCCTGAAAATACCCGTAGCCGCACTGGTGGTCGTAGCCGCACTCTATCATTACTGGTCCCGGCTTTCTTCGGGTTCCATCTTCGCGCCAGAATTCCCCCGCCCTCTTGTCATCATGTTCAACTGGGCGTTTGGGGCGATCCTGTTCCTCACGCTGCTTCAGATCACGCTTGATCTCGGCGCATTGCTGGTTGCGCTGGTGACATGGCAGCCGGTGCATATCCCGGCGGGCGCGCGGGCAACCGTGGGCGCGATTGCGGGCATGCTGTCTGCCATCGGTGTCGCCAACGCGCTGCGGGTTCCACCGGTCAGGGACGTGACCATCACCATTCCCGGCCTGCCGCCAGCGTTTGACGGGTATCGGCTGGTCCAGTTGACCGATATGCATATCAGTCGGCTTTTCCCCGCCAGATGGGTACAGGCAGTTGTGGACCGCACCAACGCGGCTGGCGCCGACATGATTGTTGTGACGGGCGATTTCATTGACGGTTCGGTGGCCATGCGCCGCGCTGACGTGACCCCTCTTGCGCAGTTGCATGCGCCGGACGGTGTTCTGGCGATACCGGGAAACCATGAATATTTCTTCGACTACGCCGACTGGATACATCACCTGTCGGAACTGGGCTTTCACATGCTGCTGAACCGCCATGCGGTCATCACACGGGACGGAGCCAAGCTGGTCATTGCTGGCGTCACCGACCGGTCGGCGCCCGGGCATGGACAGGCTGGCCCGGATCTGGCAGCGGCCCTTGCAGGCCGTCCCGCCGGGGCGCCGGTCGTGCTGCTCGACCACCAGCCCGGTGATGCGCGCGCCGCTGCCGCACAGGGTGTCGCCCTTCAGTTATCGGGACATACGCATGGCGGAATGATTGTCGGTCTCGACCGTCTCGTTGCACGTGGCAACAACAGGTTTGTCTCCGGGCGTTACAATATTGGCGGCATGACGCTTTACGTCAGTAACGGCACCGGACTGTGGCCGGGCTTCGCACTCCGGCTGGGCAGGCCATCCGAGATCACCCGTTTTCATCTGAAGCCGCAGCCGCCTTCTGAATAGCCCCTGTATTTTGAGACACCCTGAACATTCAAAATCTGCAGCCGTATGTAGGTGTTGCTATAACCTTTTACGATGTATCGAAAATTTTTTATAATACTGTTCAGCAGTATAATCGTCTGGTTAAATCTGAAGACAGGATTTTTTAAATGTATATTATCTCAGATAAACTAAAAAATTTCTTAATTTCTGAACAAGAAATTTCTGAGGAAGAAATTAAACCGTCAACAAGAGTAGTAGAGGATCTTAGTCTGGACGGAATTGATGATCATTACTTCATGGAATCTTATGCAGAAACATTCTCAATCAAGGTGGGGGATTTTGATTATTATCGATATTTTAATGATGAAACACAGGTTTTATTAATTATCCCTGTTATCCTCTTTGTTTTTTTTCGATTTCTGATCTGGAAACTTTTACTGGGCAAACCAGTCCGCAAAATAATAACAGTGCCAGTCACATTGGCCATGCTCCAACAAGCAATAGACGATGGTGTCTGGAATTGCGAACGCATTGAATCTCTTGCTGGCACACAGGTTTATCCACCACCTTCAAAAAAATCAGGGTGGTTTTCGCGCATTCGTAACAAGACATGAACTGGCACAATTTAAAATTATCGAATTCAATCTGACATACGAATAACGGAAACTCCACGGATCTATTGATCCCGTGGGGTTTTCTGAACGTTGTGTGGTTGCAGGAGAACACTACCAACGACACTTGCGACTGGTGGATCGCAAGACATTTTGACTTCATCGCAGAATCGGATCCTGTTGATAAAAAATCTTGTCAGTTTGTTTTCTCCTGCGTTTCAAAGCCGGTTTTTGCGGAAACTGGTGGATGCGTGGATATCTGCCGCCCGAGCGCAGCTGCTCCTCGATGATCCTGACGGCCTTGCGTTTATCGCCGGTGTTGATAGCAGCACGGACACCCGGCCAACCTCTTCTTGGATTGTAGACGAACGAAACGAGGGCGTCGAACTCGTTTTGTGTCAGGTAGACATGGGTGCCCCGACGAGCGATCGCCTCTCATAACCAGACCCGCGCGTTACGCCGGAGACCAAAGTCCGATATCAGGCAAATAAGAGCGACACAAATCGTCTGCCATGAGGGCGATTACCGCCTATCTGCTTGATATTCACTGAACAGACGGGCAGCTAAGGGGGAGGGTAAACGGAATGTCAGCTGCAAATTGGTAAGAGTGGAGAACCGGAAACTCGTATGATCGACAACATCTGCTCCCAAGCGCAGAGCTATCTACGAACCCGTTCATCTAGTTACGTTCCTGATTGGTCCTTAATGTCCGAACGCAGATTGCTGCTTGGCGGGAGAGGGCGTGGCTGATTTAGATTGACGATGAAGGGTATTAACCTTTCGGACGTGAGCTGGGCAATGATCCTGAGTTGTTCCTCGGTCAGTATGTCGCCTGGCTGTGCACCACAGTTCTCGAAAGCGTATTGAACGGCTTTTTTTACAGCGTGCGATTGTTCTCGCTGTCGCTTACGAGCCATACCGGGGCCGAAGACCGCGTCGGCCGCTTGCTTAGTGGCCTCATTGTCACAGTGCTTATAATCAAAGATATCCACCATGTCGGCTTGAGAGAATTGTAGGCGGACCGAAAGATCGAATTGCATCCCTGTGGTAGGATCGATCGCATAACAATTTTCGATATTGGGACCAATATAAGTTTCGGACAAAAGGATCACGGCCCGGAGAAAACCGAAATATTCTACGTAACCAAGCAGCATCCCAGTGGTCGAATTTCCCGAAACTGCTACACAATGCAGAGGCACGCCGACGGGACGTTCGATTAGTAGATCGGTGGTCGAGTAATAGCCAAAACAGGCAGGGGCATTTTGATCTCGAAGGTAAACAAGTGCTTGATCACAAGCTACGGCTGGTATCCCGCTGTCATGCACAAGGGCAACGGCCGATTTGACGATTGAGCGCCCTGCCTGGAGCCCGCCAATCTGACAGGGAATTTCGACCATCCCTTTAGGATAGGAAGTCCCGGCTTGTACCTTTGTCAGTTCTGCCTCAACATCAATCTTTGGGAACTTCCTTTGAAGATCGCGTAAAATTCTGCGTGCCTCGGGCATGTCACGAGCAACTACTTGATATTGGGTTCTGCCGCCTGCCTCTGTTTTGTCCACAGTCGGTTTCGGTAACGAAAAGCCTCCTTGGGAGAGCATTCGGAAGGTCTCGCCTGCTGTTGTACTGATTGTTTGATCCGGAATGGACCCACGCTCACGCTTGATATCAAAAAAGTGACAAAGCCCGTTCAACTGTGAGGCAAGTACTGCATCCCAGTCGTGCCCGGTTGTGTTGTTGCAGCGATCGCAAAGAAATCCGCACACCTTTCGAAAACCACCGATTGCATTGGGAATTATGTGCTCGGCAGAATCGTTTTGTGATGTAAGGCTATGATTACAAATAATACATTGCGCCATATTGGCGACCTTATGCGTCAACGCGTGTAACGACAAGATCCATCGGGTTTGGGGGCATTCTTTTCATCCCGTGTCCGCTTCTCGGTTCCCCTCATAGGGCTTTGAATAACCGATATGAAGGCGGTTGCCGCCTGTCTCCACCGCCCACGTTGAACGGACAGGCGGTTTAAGGGGGGGGTGGAATAGACCCAAAAGCTAACATTTGCGTCCAAGACGCTTGAAGCGGCTCTCCGCCCTTCTGCGACCTCCATGACAAGACGCAGCATGACTTAAGTGATAATCGTGCAAGTGCTGAAAAAATTGGAAATCTGAACCATGCCGGGAAACTACGCGACCGAACGAAAAGGCATCGCCGCCGTTCAGGCCAAGTTGGCCGACCTTGAACTAATTTGGCGAGAAACTTCGACCGGAGATTTTGGCATCGACGGGCACATCGAGTTCCTTGACGAAAACAGCGAACCGACCGGGATGATGGTTGGTGTTCAAGTCAAATCAGGGCAGTCGTATTTCATTAGTGAAACGGATTACAGCGTTTCCTACACCGCAAACAAAAAACACCAGAAATATTGGGAGCACTATCCTGTGCCCGTGCTCCTCATCCTTCATCATCCTGATCGCAAGGAAACTTTCTGGGTGGATGCCCGTCAGGAGTTTCGAACCGGCAAAGCCCCTGGGAACAAGATAGTCATACCCAAGTCGAACAACTTCATGGCTGCCACGGTGCAAGACCTCTTCATGAATGCTGGTTTCACTCAGGCAGAGTATGTAAGAGATATCTCTGCTGTACTCGAGTGCATGCTGACCCGAACGACCGAGAATGCAGCTTTCGACATCTCGTTCTTTGATCTGTTCTGCCTCGGAATGACAAATATCTGCCGGTCTCTCTACTTCGGCATGGACCTCGCCTTGAAGATTGCCGAAAATAAACTCGTATCGGCAAAGTCCGAGTTTGGCGTAGGATTGGGACATTCGGATCATGACTTCCTTGAATCATACATCCGTTTTCTTGTCAGTCAGAACTTACGGCGTGTCGTCAGTTAAGCCCTGAGTGTGGCATGTGAGGGTTGTACTTTGTGTCTGCGTGTGCTGACTGTTTTCCCGTTTTTTGAGGGAAACAGACAGATGCGGCGCTATATTTTACGCGATGACCAGTGGGAGCGGATAAAGGATCTTCTTCCTGGTCGAGAAGGCTATGTCGGCGGCACTGCGGTGGACAACCGTCTGTTCGTGGAGGCGGTGCTGTATCGCTATCGCGCTGGTATTCCATGGCGCGACCTTCCTGCCCGTTTCGGGGACTGGAAAAACGTGCACCGGCGTCTGCGCCGCTGGTGTGAAAGCGGCGTCATCGAACGGATATTTCGTTATCTGGCCGCTGATCACGACAACGAATACATGATGATCGACAGCACAATTGTCCGGGCGCATCAGCATAGTGCCGGAGCTCTCAAAAAAGAGGCACGGATCAGGCCATCGGACGATCACGAGGCGGGTTGACTACAAAGATCCATGCCATCTGCGACGCTCTGGGCAATCCGGTGGAACTCGGCATCACACCGGGACAGGATGCCGATATCACCCAGACAGAACCACTTCTGGAAAACATCGACCCGGATGCTTTCCTTGCTGACAGGGCGTATGACGCGGACAGGTTGATCGATCGGCTGATACAGCGCGGGATTACCCCGGTCATCCCGCCAAAACGCAACAGAACGACACGACGGAAAACCGATTTTTCTCTCTACCGCGAACGGAACCTTGTTGAGAGGTTCTTCAATAAACTCAAGCAGTTTCGCGCTATCGCAACCCGCTACGATAAACTGAAATCGACCTTCCTCGCAGCCGTGCAGTTCGCCTCAATCATCATCCTGCTTAACTGACGACACGCTGTAGTTCATGCCGACTATTCCGACTTTCTTATCGATCTTGAACTCCGGGATATGGTGCCAATGTTTATTGCTCCACTTTCGCGGCGGGGTACCGCTTTGAAGGAGCTCATTTCAAGAAGCGAGGATGAGTTGGTAAAGCGTGGAAACTTGATGCCGAATTGCTACCGGGCAGCACAAGAGGCTTTCGTCGAGGTTGTGGGAATGTCGATGTTTCCCCGTTTCAAGCGAGTTAACGATGTTTCGAAAAACCTACGCTCAAACCCGCCTCCCACAATTTTCGCAAACTCCGACCTGTCGAAACACGGTGACGAACCGCCAACAGCGGAGAACTGATGCCCGATCTAGCCGCTCTTATGGTCTTTTTGTTTAGCACCCTCATACTCTTTGTGCTGGAAGCGCCAGAAACTCACAGCATGGATGTACCTGCGGCCACATCTGCTATCATGATGAAGACGGGATTATCCTATGTCTGGCACGAAGGCGTGTTCTGACGGCAGTTTCTGCTTCACGAACAGCGTATTCGCTTGATGAAGTAATGATCCATTTGTCCGTCTTCTGAAAGGAATGTGGCGTGTTCAGCTTGCGCCTGCGCCATCAGGAGATGGTCAAACGGATCACGATGATGCAGAGGCAAAGACATCAGGATCTGTAGGTGCTCGGGCTGTATTCCCAGCAGAGAGAAACCTTCCGCAGGAATGGTTGCCAGAATATCATTCATATCCGCATCCAGCTTTCCGATACGGATTTTGATCGCAATCTCCCATAGTGACACGATACTCACCAGAATATCGTGGGCCGGATCTGCAATGATCTCCCGTGCAGTCTCGCCCAGTCGATCGGAGTCTGAGAGCCACCATAGCAAGGCATGCGTATCGAGTAGAATCTTCACAGGTCGCGTTCCATGCTTTCAAGAACGTCAAGAGGTGTCTGATCAAAATCTTCGCTCATTCTGATCCGTCCACGAAGAGATCCTGGCTGACGACGGGGACGATAGGAAGGAGCCGGCGGCCGCAGTTCAGCAACGACCTGATCATGAGACGTCACGAGGATCGTGCTGCCCTGTCTGACCTGACGCAGATACGCTGTCAGGTTTCCTCGGAACTCTCGAACTCCGATTTTCTGTGGGGGTGGTGCGTTATCTGAAAGATGCTCGCTCATAGTCTCCTCCTTGTGCGTCATCATAACATGTACACATAAGGAGGAGGTAGAGAATTCCTGAGACATATTCGATTTCAGAGATCGGTGGCTTCCGACAGTGCCAGAGCGTCCTCGACGTCCACCCCAAGATATCGAACCGTACTATCCAGTTTTGAATGACCCAGCAGAATCTACACGGCCCGGATATTACCGGTTCGTTTGTAAATCATGGCAACCTTAGTCCGGCGGAGCGAATGAGTTCCATATTCCCCCGGGATCAGTCCCACCGCCTGAACCCATTGGTCCAGAAGCCGGGCGTATTGCCTTGTGCTCAGATGAGCTTTGGGGCTTAGGCGACTGGGAAAAACATATTCATTCAGGCCGCCACCTCGGTGTTCCAGCCAGGTTCGCACGCTTTCCCGGGCTGTTTCTGTAATTTCGAACTGTACAGGTCGCCGCGTTTTCTGCTGGACGATCGTGGCTCGGTGACGCACCTGACCGCTGGTCACGATGTCCCCGATACGAAGGCTGACAAGATCGCAGCCTCTGAGTTTGCTATCGAGAGCAAGATCAAACAAAGCTCTGTCTCTGACACGCTGCTCGCTCCCCAGCCAGAACCGAATAGCCCAGACGTGCTTTTCTTTGAGCGCCCGCTTGGGGCCAACCATTTTTCCTGCATTCCAGGGCACGGACGCCTTCAGCGTAGGCGACGGAAAACGCGTTTTCTTTTCCATGATACTTTCTCCTGATCAGCTGCACATGCAGCAATCAGAAGTCTGGAGGAAGACATCGGCGGATAACGAGAACTACTGCAGACCGTCCGCTTTCCGGAAACTTGAACAGCTCTGCTTATGACTGACATGAAGGCGACTACAGCCTGTCTGCTTTGTTTCTGCTGATCCGACAGGCTGTTTAGGGAGGGGAGAACGAACCCGCTGCGCGGGGATGGTGCGGTGTGCAGGTCTGTCACCACGGCGTGAGCGATCTGTTTTATTTGGAACTGTCCTGATTGGACCAAGCACTCTGGCTTCTTCCCACCAGAAGGAGCCGGATGATGACAGAGTCCCTGTGCATTGCTGCAATCAGTCCCCTTCGCCAGCGCCTGCTTGATGACATGGCGGTGCGGCGGTTCTCCCGGGAGACGCAGCGCAATTACCTTCGCGATGTCGGCCGTTTCGCCACGTTTCTGGGCCGCTCACCCCACACGGCAACAGTCGAGGATGTGCGCCAGTTCCAGATTGAGCAGAACGCGGCTGGCATGCCGACACCGACCATGAACGCCATCGTGTCGGCGCTGCGGTTTTTCTTCACCCAGACACTCGACCGTCCCGACCTTGCACGCAGGCTGGTCCGGGTGGCGCAGCCCCGC